>CAVODA010000196.1:0-3790 GCA_963694265.1 Dehalococcoidia bacterium | reverse complement strand
AATTCGCATGACCACCCCACAGTCCAGCAAATTTATGAAAGGGTTAAAGGACATTTCCCGTCCATGACCCTGGCCACTATCTACTCCACGTTGGGCGTGCTCCAGAAGAGCGGCCTCATTCAGGAACTGCCGTTTCAGAAGCAGTCACGCTATGAGCCGAACATGGAACCCCACGTGAACCTGGTCTGTATCGAGTGCGAGAACGTGATCGACGCAGACACCGACCCGGCGGTTCATGACGTTGTCTTGGGCCTGCGCAAGCAGATTACAGACAACTCAGATTTTGAAGTTGCCTGGCAACGGGTGGATTTCTACGGGCTGTGTCCTCGTTGCTCCGAGGCTAAAAAACGGGGCGAACTTTCCGAAGTCTAACGACTGCTCGTAACTAATCAGAACCAAATGGCGATACTATGAAGGTCGGCCGGTGGAAACACCAGCCGACCTTCCTTTTTAGGTTCAAGTTTAGATTCAAAAGAGGTACCACATGGTTACCGGTGTCATTGGCGTAACATTCTGGACCGACAACCTAGAGCGCTTGTTTGATTTCTACCATGACGTGCTCCAACTGCCGCTGCACTCACGCCACGAGGATTTCATTGCCTTTGAACTGGGCGAATTGCGGTTCAACATCGGCCGCCACAGTGATGTTGCCGGCCAGTCTAAGGATCCCTTCCGATTCATGCCCCACTTGGGTGTTGACGATATCCAAGCCGAGGCCAAAAGGCTGGCCGATGCTGGTGTGGAGTTCATCCGCCAACCGGAACAAGAGAGCTGGGGCGGCTGGGTGGCGACTTTTAAAGACCCGGACGGTAACGTGCTGCAGTTGATGCAGTTGGCGTAGTTTGACCTGTAAGATTAGGCCCACGCGCGCTCAGCTCACGCAATAAAAACTAGAGAGGACAACATGGCCGGTGATGACAGGATTCAACAGGCGGCCCAATTCTTGTTTGAAGGCCACCGTGCGCGCGCCAAATACGAGCCAATTCCAGACGAATTTGCGCCTCGCGACGAAAAAGAGGCCTACGAGATTCAGTCGGCGTTCCACAAGTTGGTTATTCCGGAGCGAGGGCCAGTCGTGGGCTACAAGATTGCCTTGACCTCCGCGGTGATGCAGAAGATGGTCGGGTTTGACCACCCGTGTTCCGGCGCAGTCTTTGCCAGCGGAGTCCACCATACGCCTTTGACGATTAACCGCTCGGATTACGTGCGACTAGGCGCCGAGTGCGAGATTGCAGTCCAGTTGAATACAGACCTCCCAGCCTCCGGCGCTCCCTACACCCGAGAGACCGTGGCCAAGGCGGTAGACGCCGTCATGCCAGCCTTTGAGTTGATCGAGGACCGGGGCGCTGATTACTCTGACCTGTTCTTCCTGGGCGTCATGGCGGATAACGCCTGGAACGCGGGCCTAGTGCTGGGCGAGCCGATAATAGAGTGGCAGGGAATCGACCTGGAGTCGGCTGCTGGAGAGATGGTCATCAACGGCGAACCAGTGGGCGGCGGCAAAGGCGGCGATGCGCTTGGGCACCCGCTAGAAGCTTTGGCCTGGTTGGCCAACAGCCTGGCAGAACGCGGCCAAAGTCTCAAAAGAGACATGGTCGTCATGACCGGCAGCATCGTCAGCACCAAATTTCTAGACCAAGGCGACGAAGTCAGCTTTGATATCGACACCCTTGGCGAAGTCTGGCTGACGGTCGATTAGGCGATGAACATAGCATCCCCAAAGCTGTAGAACCGGTACTGCTCAACGATGGCTTTCTCATAGGCCATCATCACAACCGCTCGTCCTGAGCCTGTCGAAGGACCATTGCTTTCCTGACCCTGCTCCACGAACGCCGAGACCAGCATTAGCAGGCTGGAGCGGGGTAGGTGGAAGTTGGTGACCATGGCGTCGACAATGCGGAATTTATGGCCGGGCAGGATGAAGAGACTGGCCTCGCTTTCGGTGGCTGTAAGGGCGGTTTGTCCGCTCTGTTCCAAGTCCAAGCCCGCTTGCTCGAGAACTCGTACTGACGTTGTCCCCACGGCGATGATGCGGCGGCCCTCAGCTTTGGCCCGATTCAATGCTTCGGCGGCTTCTGCGTCAATTGAATAGTGCTCGCTGTGAATCTTGTGTTCGGTGGGGTCGTCTTCGTCTACCGGCTTGAAGGTGTCTAGGCCCACATGCAGCGTCACGAACACCGTTTCAACTCCTAGGTCGCGGGCTTTTTGTAGTAGGTCTTCGGTGAAATGGAGCCCGGCGGTGGGGGCGGCCACGCTGCCCGGCTGGCGTGAATACACAGTCTGGTAGCGTTCCGTGTCATCCAGCGTTTCTTTGATATAGGGCGGCAGGGGAGTGTGGCCGAATCGCTCGATACCCTCTTCTGAAGACAGCCTCACAGTTTTGAGACCGTCATCGTGGGCAGCAATAATTTCCACGGAAAATCCAGTGTCTGGGCTGCTAAATCCCCCATCGGTCCCCTCTTTACGAAAGGGGGGTTGGGGGGATTTCGCGGATTTCGGGGATGGCTCCTCTATTTGAACCACCACGCCTGGCCGAAGTCTCCGTCCGGGTTTGGCCATGGCCTGCCAGGTGCCGTCGGCGTTGCGACGCAACAGCAAGAACTCGGCGCGGCTACCGGTGTCGACCCGGTGTCCGTAGAGCCGCGCGGGTATAACCCTGCTCTGGTTGAAGACCATCACATCGCCGGGACGCAAATACTGGAGTAAATCAGGAAATTGCCGGTGCTCAATCTGGCCGGATTCTCGGCTAAGAACCATCAAACGTGAAGAATCACGGGGTTCAACCGGAGACTGGGCAATCAGTTCTTGGGGAAGGTGGTAGTCGAAGTCGTCAGTGCGCATGGATGAGAGCAGTCAGCTTACAGCGGTCAGCTTTTAGAGGCCGATAGCTGTCTGCTGTTGGCTGTTAGTTATCCTTCCCGTGGATGGTGAGTCGGGTGGCGGTGAGAGTGTTGACCAATAGCATGGCAATGGTCATTGGCCCCACGCCGCCGGGGACCGGGGTGATGGCTGAGGCTTTTTCTGAGACCGCCGCGAAATCTACGTCGCCAACCAGCCGGTAGCCGCGCTTGCGAGAGGCGTCGTCGACCCGATTGATACCAACATCGATGACCACCGCGCCTTCTTTGACCATATCAGCGGTTATCACGTTGGGACTGCCGATAGCCGCGATCAAGATGTCTGCTTGTCGGGTGACTTCAGCCAGGTTCTTGGTGCGGGTGTGACAAACGGTGACCGTGGCATTTGCACCCTCCGCTCTCTGCATCAGCAGCAGGGCCAGGGGCTTGCCTACGATGTCGCTCCGACCGCAGACGACCACATTGGCGCCTGCCGGGTCGTGACCGTTCCGCATCAGTATCTGCTGGATGCCAAAGGGGGTACCTGGAATGAAATCAGCCCGACCCTGGACCAGCTTGCCCACGTTGAAGGGGTGGAGCCCGTCCACGTCCTTGTCCGGGTTGATCGACTCAATAACTGCGAGTTCATCAACTTGGTCGGGTAGCGGCAACTGGACCAAAATTCCGTGGAAGCGCGAGTCTTCGTTTAATTGCCGGACGGTAGCGAGAACCTGCTCAGTGGTGGTGTCGGACGGTAGCAGGATAGTGTCGCTAACCATGCCAACTTCCTCGCAGGCCCGGCGTTTGTTGCGCACGTAGATGGCCGAGGCTGGGTCATCGCCCACCAGCACCGCGGCCAGGCCGGGGGTGACGCCGTGCTTCTGCTTTATCTCGGCAACCCCTGTGGCAACTTCGCCTCGAATCTCTTCAGCCAGCGTCTTGCCGTCCAGTAT
>CAVODA010000195.1:0-3800 GCA_963694265.1 Dehalococcoidia bacterium | reverse complement strand
GGCCTTTCTCTCCGCAAACCCCGTATTACGCCGCCACCTGCGCTGGCAGACATCTGTGTCAGCGACGACCACGACCGTGCGGTGCATACCTACGGACGCAGCTTCCGTGATCGTATTCGCGCCTTCAACTTCGATTTCCCCAACCCGCCAGACGTCGTGGCTCGTCCCCGCAACGAACAAGAGGTTGAAGCTTTGTTGGAATGGTGTTCCAACTCGGGTTACGCGGCCATCCCATTTGGCGGTGGCAGCTCCACCGTGGCTGGTTTTGAGCCTCCGGACGGTTATGACGGCATTGTGACCATCGACCTGGAAGGGCTGGACCAGGTTTTTGAGGTTGATGACGTATCCCGCGCCGCTCGAATCCAAGGCGGCATCTACGGACCGGCGTTGGAAGGGCAACTGCGGCCCCACGGTTTCACCATGCGCCACTATCCCCAGAGCTTTGAGTTTTCAACCCTAGGCGGTTGGATCGCCACTCGCTCGGGCGGGCATTACGCCACCAACCAGACCCATATAGACGACATGGTTGAGTCGGTGCGGATGATAACCCCGGCAGGAGTCTGGGAATCACGGCGTTTGCCGGGCAGTGGCGCCGGCCCCAGTCCAGACCGTATCGCGCTTGGCAGTGAAGGTATTCTAGGAATTATCACCGAGGCTTGGATGAAGATTCAGGCCAGGCCGGTGTTTCGTGCGTCGGCTGGGGTAACTTTCCCAACGTTCGCCGCCGGAGCAGACGCAGCAAGGCAGGTGGTGCAGACCAAACTCTGGCCTGGTAACTGCCGTCTTCTAGACCCAGTTGAAGCTGCGGCCGCTGCCGGTATGGACGGCACCAAAGCTCTGCTGCTGCTGGGCTTTGAATCGGCTGAGATACCCCAGGGTGAGTTCATCCAACACGCGGTCAGGATTGCACGCGACGCTGGCGGAACTATCAGCGATGACGATATCAAGGTGTCAGACAGTTCGGCAGGTCGTCCGCAGGGGGGAACGGGCCGTCAGGGCGCTGTTGGTGCCTGGCGAGACTCATTCCTGAATGCGCCTTACATGAAGAACCACCAAGCCGGACTGGGTTTTGTCACCGAGACTATGGAGACTGCCGTGACGTGGGACCGCTGGCCCGAGTTGGACCGTGCGGTGCGCGCCGGGTTGCAGGATACGTTGAATCGGGTTTGCGGCGGCGGCACGGTGTCCTGCCGCTTCACGCATGTTTACACTGACGGCCCAGCGCCATACTTCACCTTTGAGGGCATGGGAAGGTTGGGAGCAGAGCTTGAGATGTACGCAGAGATCAAGCAGGCAGCATCTGATGCCATCATAGCGTCTGGCGGCACTATCACCCACCACCACGCTGTGGGGCGCTTGCACCGGCCCTGGTATGACCAGCAACGGCCAGACCTGTTTGCCCAGTCACTGAAGGCAATCAAGAAGACTCTCGATCCAAACGGCGTACTCAACCCAGGTCTATTGATCGACGCTTAATCTATTCGGTTTTCACCTAGATTCGTAGTTCTAAACGCAAACCTTGCTCACGGTTTGCCATGTTTTCGCGGCGCTCGTTGAATGGCCCTCTGCTGGGCTGTACAATGAGTCACCTATTGGGAGGGAAGCATGCTTCGGTTCGGCATTACGCCAGATGGTTTTGCGCTGGGTAGACGCAACGTCCATTACTCGTGGGTGATCGTCAGTATCGCCTCCATGATGTGGATGACCAGCACCGGCATGCGTTTCGCCACCAGCCTGTTGATTCCCGAGTTCCACAAAGAAAGTTCCTTTGGCTGGAGTATTGGCTTCATCACCATTGGATTCACCATCCAATGGTTAGTATCCGGATTTCTCTCTCCCTTATCCGGATGGCTAGGCGATCGTTACGGGGTTCGGCGGGTGATGTGGACTGGTGGGGTTCTTTTCATTCTTGGAATGCTGCTGACTGGCTCCATGTCCTCCCTTTGGGAGTTTTACCTCTTCTTCGGCGTTCTATTAGCCGCTGGTATGGCGTCATTCCAGGTGACGTTGGTTTCAGGAGTGACCCTTTGGTTTAGGACACGACTTGGCTTGGCCATGGGGTTGTTGCAAGGGCTTCAGGGGCTGGGCACTGCAGTGGCGATTCTCACCGTTTTCATCTTGTTTGAACGTTTTGGTCTCAGGGCCACTTTCTGGGTACCTGGTCTGATTGGCGGGGCATTGCTCCTGTTTTTAACTCGCTATTTTTATAACGAGCCTGCTGACCTGGGTCTGACTCCGTGGGGTGCTGATAAAGACGAACCCGTCAAGCGGATGCAAAACAACGACCTGGCCAGGGTGCGTACCAGCGTCTTTCTGAAGCAGGCCCAAAAGACCACCGCTTTTTGGAACTTGGTAGGAATCCATTTTTGGGGCTGCGCAGCCCATAACATTATCTTAATCTTGCTGGTCGATATGGCCCGCGAGGCAGGTCTGTCTGACGGCACCTCTGTGGCGGTCTACATTCTCCTCACAGTAACTAGCACCGTGACCAGGTTTGGCACTCCGGTACTGGCCGACCGATTTGGCGCAAAGACGGTGATGCTTTGCTGCTTCGCTGCTCAGACCTTCCCTTTGTTAATCTTGCTGGTTTCCCAGGATGTGACGGCCTTCTTCATATTTGCGGTATTTTTCGGCATTGGCCTTGGTGGCGAAATGACGGCATTCCCGATCATCAACCGCCAGTATTACGGGAATGCGCCCACCGGGAGCACGTACGGATGGCAGATGGGCGGTGCCGGCATTGGTATGGGCATTGGCCCAGTGTTGGCAGGATTCCTGAAAGACTGGACTGGGATCTACGATTGGTCGATTCTGCTCTCGTTTAGCCTTAGCTTGACCGCCGTGTTTTGCATCATGTTCTTGCCATCATCGTCGCGTCGGCAGTTGCCCGACTGGGAAGACGAACTGCCGCCCGAAGCACGAACGTCAGTCGGAGGCACCGCCACGCCTGCAGCCGAAGGCTCCGACGATTAATAACCAGACGGGACCGGACTAGGCATGGCGCAAGAAAAACTGTGGGCTGATGAAGAGGTCCAAGCAGGGCCGACAGTCTCTGCCACCGAACTTGGCACCTATGCCAGGATGCGTTTTTGCTCTCGCTGCGCCTGGATCCGGCTCCACATTAAGAACCTGCCCTACCAGAGTTTCCCCGGCATCTTCAGCAGCATCGATCGCTACAACAAGCTGATTGTGCACAACCATTTCGACCGCGAAGGTCGCGCTCCGTCCTGGCTCGTCGAGCTAGGGGAGCCAGGCGGCTACATCGACCCGCCCCACTGGTCCAAGTTCAAAGTCCTAGACGAAGAGACTGGGATTACGCTGCGGGGAGAGGCTGACGGCATCTTCAAGCTGGCCGATGGTTCCTACGTGATCGTTGACTACAAGACCTCTCGCTATAACCCGGAGCGGCCCGGCATGTTCAGTAATTACGAGGTCCAGCTCAACGCCTACGCGCTGATTGCTGAGAGCCAAGGACTAACGCCGGTGACCAAACTGGCCCTGGTCTACATGGAACCGGCCACTGACAAAGACACGGCATCTGAGCCAAGCTTGGTGGACGACCGTGGTTTCGTGATGGGCTTTCACGCCAAGATCGTGCCAGTGGCGCTCCGACAGCCCACACTGCTGCCGCCACTACTCCGTAAAGCCCGCAGCATTTGGGACATGAAAACCCCACCAGCCAGCGCACGCGACTGCAAGGACTGCGCGGCTGTGGTGGGGCTGTTGGAGCAGTTGGGTTAGTCCAATTACTCCCTCTCCTTCGCAAGGGAGAGGGTTGGGGTGAGGGCTGTGGCTTCGGT
>CAVODA010000194.1:0-3810 GCA_963694265.1 Dehalococcoidia bacterium | reverse complement strand
CTGACTGGTCTTTCAGGCATAGTTCTTTAAAAACCTGGGGCTCCTTAAAAACCTCGGGTTTAAGGCAGAGACTTCTCAAGCACACCCCCTTTTTAACTCATCCCCTCAGTATTTCCAGGTATTTTTTTAATGCCCAAACACTTCAGAGGTTAAGCCGGGGTAACCCCAGCTTACAAAGCCGGGATGGCGGAATGGCAGACGCGGCGGACTTAAAATCCGCTATCTTAACGGATGTGTGGGTTCGAGTCCCTCTCCCGGCACCAACATTTAGTCACAAAAAAACCCAGATCACTCAAATTAGGTCTGGGTTTTTTGTTGTAATGCCCACGGATTGGCCACGAACTATTCCTGAGCTGTGTTTTCAGGCGTAAAACTATGAGCCCCCCTCCAGGAACCCATACCTGGGCGGGGTACTGGTGGGGTAGTGGGTGTCTCAGCCGGAGCATGACCATTCCACGACAACTATCCCTAGGGGAAGTTATTGGGCAGAAAGAAGGCAAAGCCCAGCCGAAGCCCCGTCCGGTGTCTCCAAGTCTTCCAAGGCGGGAACTGGACGTAGAACTGCTTAGAGGGCTGCTGGATATAGCTACGAGTACAAGAGGATTGCTGGGGAATATACAAGGGTGACCGGCGAATACATCAGCCATACCACTGTGAGGGGGAGGTTGGCCGATACTTAGCTCTTAGCCTGGAACTTTGGACGGTTATTGCAGGGATTTCGGGGGCTTATGATTAGCTATGACGGTTGAGTGGCTGTACATATAGCAATCAAGACCAATGCCAACACTGCTAAGAAGAGAAAATATTCTTACTGCTGAAATCCATGGGCCAAAGTTTATTCCATCAGTTGACCGTGTAAACTACCGCCATGCGCTACCTATCTTCCATATCACTAGTACTCGTCGTGTATACCAGCGGCAAATTCAGACACACTTTGTTTCTAAATAGACTCGTATTGACCTCTCTTAAACCCTTCTCTTCCATCGTCTTAACATTGGCCTCGATAATCCCACCTGCACGAATTAGACCTAAGTCCATCTTCCACTGCATCTGATGACTTCAGAACCTTCCAGCTCTTCACCTTCTGGCCAGCTCAGAGCCTTTTCCATCATTGCCGCTGCGCTATTCCTGAACAACACTGTCGCTCTGATGCTTGGGCCTTTATTGGTGAGTATCGCCAAAGAATTCGACACATCGGTGGCGGTTGCCGGACAGCTAACCGCAGCCACGTCTTTTTCTTGGGCTATCTTTGCGCCGTTGGCTGGGCCTTTTTCAGACTCGTTCGGACGTCGTCTCATCGCATTGATTGGACTGGCTCTGATGGGCGCCTGCACCCTAGCGGCGGCCTTTGCGCCAAACTTCTACGTCATGATGGTACTTCTGCTTGGCACCGGGATGAGCGGGGCCATGATTCCGCCAAATAGCATGGCGGCCATCAGCGATGTTGTAACTCCGGAACAACGGGGCCGGGCAATCGGCGCAGCTTCAGGAATTGCCACGGCTGCGGCGGTAATCGGAGTGCCGGTTGTAGCAATATTGGCCAGCATCGCCGACTGGCGGTTGCCATTCATTGTTTGCGGCAGCCTGCTGCTGGGGATTTTTGTCCTATCTTGGCTGTGGTACCCCAAGGGGCCAGCTACAGAGTCACGCTCATTCTCCTACCTAAGTAGGTTCAAAGAACTTGGCTCCATTTCAGAATTCCGGATAGGTATGTTAGCCAACGTCTCCCAACGCATCGCCTTCTATGCTGTAATCGGTTACCTGGCTGCTTTTCTCATCGACACCTACAATATGAGCGTCGGCGAAACTGCCTTGCCATTAGCGGTGGTTGGCTTGGGCGCTGTGATTGGAAGTCTTTGGGGCGGTGTCATCGCCAACCACCGGAGGCGACTCAACTTCGTTGCTAGCTCCGCGTTGGCCGGCGGAGCGACGGCCCTGATACTGTTCGCAATCGAGCCTGCCATTTGGGTAACAGTATTCATCGCGTTTGGCGCGGTCTGTGTGTTGAGCGTTGGCTGGCCTGTGTTCCAGACCTTTGCCACCGACGTTTCCGGCCAGTCTCGGGCCACTGCCGTTGGCATGATGAGCGGCAGCAGCCGATTGGGTGGAGTTCTTGGTTCATCGCTTGGCGGGGCGTTCCTTGCCATCGGCGGGTTCAATGCGGTGGGTATTTTTTGTTTGGTAACCGTGGTCATATCTGCGTTGATAATGCAGTTGTTCATGCGGGAACCAACCGGCGTTAATTGAGGCTAGCTGGTGCTAAGATGGGAGAGCGCTTCAATGGCATCGTGTCATAGTGAACGCAATGGTGTGTTCTTTGAACCTAGGCACAAAACCTTGACAAAACAGCTTCCCGCATGCCATGATAGCGGAGCGTTTTCAGAAAAATTTCTGAGGGCGTTCTTTTTTGCCCAGCGTCAAAGATGAAAGAAGCCCCCTCGTTTGAGGGGGCTTTTCTTGTTTCCGCGACACCCCCAACGGGAAGGCACCGGGGTGGGTACTGGTTACGGTGGGGGCGTGTTTAGCGGATCTGGCGGCGGTCCTACCCATGGGCCGTCGGGTTCTTCTTTGGGAACATGGAACTCAGTCTGGAATTATAGACGGTGATTGCCGGAATTTCGGGGTTCGATGATAAAGCTATTTAGCTGGGAACCATGCTCCTGAGAAGACTTCCCTATTCGGTGGAGCGGCCACGAAAGGGGCCATTTCCGCAAATAATTTCTGGACTTTATCACCCGCGTCTCGCGCATTCTGACTAGCCTCATAAAGGCCTATTATCGTTATCTCGTCTTCACCAGTCACAGCGACCGCGAATCCAAGCCCACCCGCTAATTGGTTTATTTCCCCAGCCTTCTCGTCGAGAAACTTAGTTACGTCTTCCATTTTTCCGGGTTTCAAACTAACAACAGTCTTAGATATTCCAGGCATTTTCTTGACTCCTCTTTTGATGATTAGGACGCGCCGCCCGCGGGAGACTCTAACGGCTCCACTTGGTTCAAGCTGATAGTAATGACCAATTGGTTATCCAGCAACACGGGATGGCAGGCCGATATTTTACACATTCCAGGAATAGAAATGTTTGATGTATTAATCCGGGACATTTAAAGCACCAGTGAAGTCAGCTCCGATAGCTCCGTCAAGATTGGCGTCTTTCAGGTCGGCCCAGGACAAATTACAATTCGAGCATTCTAGGCAAGGATATATGGGTGGTAAATATGGGAGTTTCAATGTGCACCTACACCATTCCTTATAACCCCCGCTTGGCCGAAGGCAAAGGAAAAGAGGAAGCGAAGTTCGACTTCACCTCTGAAAGTGAGGGATATATCAGCTTGAACTCGGCGATTATCAGCGCCCTACGGTTAGCGTGCCAAGACGAGCAACAGTATCCCCATTGCTTGGATTGGTAGGAAATCGCCTGAAGTACGGGCGAGCCATATGCTTTATGATTTAACGATGTTCCCATTGTTAGTTAGGAATACATGGAAAAAGTAATTGTTTCCGGACTTTTGATTATCGCTTCCATCATTGTTGCGGTTTTGACAATTACGGTCCTCTCTCCTCAATCCGTAGACAGCAAAAATTCCTTACTCGCATCCAATCGAATAGCAACTAGTTTTGTTGGAACAAATGTTGATGGGATTAAAGCGGTTCCGGACGACGGAAATGGTGCAACCATATCCGCGTGGTTTAAAAACGTAGGTTCGGTCGATGTTGAACCTATCTCTGCGATAGATGTCTTCTTATTAACCGGAGATGGTTTAAGCGGACGGTATATACCGTTCTCAGATAGTCCTACTGGTTCGGATTTTT
>CAVODA010000193.1:0-3818 GCA_963694265.1 Dehalococcoidia bacterium | reverse complement strand
CACTGGGGTAGCGGTTGGACACGTTAATCATGCCGCCGTCCACCCAGACCAGGCCCTTTACGGACTCTGGGGCTTCAACTGCCATGTTCAGCGCAACGCTGCCACCCCACGAGTGGCCGATCACCACTGGGTTAGCAACACCAAGTCCCTTGATCACACCCAGGGCGTCTTGGGTCACCGACTCTATGTCGTAGCCTTCGTCCGGTTTGTCGCTCAGGCCGTGACCCCTTTGGTCAACGGCAATCACGGTGTAGTCTTGCGCCAGGATGGGAGCAACCATATCCCAGATATGGCAGGTGGATGCCAGGCCGTGGAACAACACTATGGGCTGGCCGGAACCGCCCCAGTCCCGGTAATGAAAGCTCATGCCGTCTACTGTCACCCATTCATCTTTGGGGGCGTTTGCCATCTGCAAAACCTCGATTCTGTATGAAAATACTTGTCCGGAAAATCTCTGGTACCCCGGACTCAGACCGGCCCGCCTGGACCAATATACAAGCGGGCCTTGTTTAACTCTTAAATAGCCGGGTTAGCTTAGCGCCAGATTGCGAATCCCCAGCCGCCGCCAGTCCCGGCAGGAGAGCGGTACACCGGCACGTATTCTACCAAGTCCATGTCCAGGTGTTCACAGGCTGCCGCTGCGGTGATCCAGTTCAGGATTTCAGAGCTACCGGAATTCAGGCGATAGCGGGGCAAGGCAGCCAACGCAGCGCCGTCTTTCTCTTTCATGCCCTTGAGCGCCAATTGGTCGATCTCTTCATCGACTAAAAAGTGGCTCAAACCGCCGGAACCGACAACAGCAACCTTCTTTCCGCTGTCCCACGCTTCAATGGCCTTGGCGATGGACTTGCCCAGGCTGTAGCAGCGCTTGGGGGTGGGCTGGTTCGGCGGATAGAAAGTGTTTTGAGACACCGGCACTATTGGCCGGATGTTATTGTTCATGATCCGCTTGACCACGTAAGAGTAGGCATGGGGCATCGCTTGATGTCGCCTCTCAGTTACGATTTTTTCTCTTACGTAACCCAGAGGTCCAACTGCGCCGCCTACTTCCTTGTTCATGTAGCGGGCGTGGGCGATGTCGAAATCGTCTTCGATAAGACTCTCAATCAGGTGCAGACCCAAGGCTGAGTCCACGGGCACGTCCATTTCTTCTGTGCCATAGCCCCACATGGAGGCCTTGGTGGCTGGGGAGGCGTTGTCGCCCATTCCGCGCGGAGTCAGGTGCATGCTCTCTCCCCAGTAGATGGAGAACATGGGCATGTTGTCTTCAAAGAACAGTTCTTCTTGGTCGTCGCCGACAATCACCACCACGTCTGGGTTGGCCTCGTTCATGGCGTCTTCCAGGGCGATTATGCCTCTCTGACAGGCTTCGTACTGCGCTTGGAAGACTTCAGGCGTGAGCCTAGTGGCAATGACTGGGTCGGCCACAGCTAGGAGTTCATCGTAGGTCTTGTGGGAGCCATCATCCAAGGACAACAGCATTGGATTGCCCTTGTCGCGAGCGGCGTATTCGCCCCACATATCTCCCGGCAGGCTCAACATGGGGCTGTGGGAGGTACCGAGGCCCAATACAATCTCAGCCATGTTAACTCCTATTTGGTCGGTTCAACGGTTCTATATTCGCGCCAACAACCGGGAAAGAAAATGCTGAATATATAATCCGCTGGAACGGCAGATTTCGCAACCTCTTCTTGCCGGCCCGGTGAGTCATATTGACCTGCCATTCTGATATAGTAGGCAAGTTACAGTATCAACGTGATCCACCGTCAATGCCCAATTTCCGTTACTTAAAGAGATAGTTTTACGGCTAGATGCAGCAATACACCCTCAAAAGAATCGGCCTTTTCATTCCAACGCTATTACTGATGACCATCTTGGTCTTTGTGGTCATGCGCATCGTCCCCGGAGACCCAGCCATTGCCCTGCTTGAGGGAGATGGTGGCGGTTCTTATTCCGCGCAGGACTTGCAGAACCTCAGAGAAGAATTGGGCACCGACCGGAACATAGCCGCGCAGTATATGACCTGGATCGGCGGCATCATGCACGGCGACTTTGGCGACTCCTACTGGTTCAAAGCATCAGTCATGACTGAGTTGGGCGATCGAATGCCTAGGACCTTGGAACTGGCAGTTTTCGCCATCGTCCTTTCTGTTGTTTTCTCCGTGCCGTTGGGCGTTATTTCCGCCATTAAACCAAACAGTTGGCTGGACTTTGGCGCACGCTCGTTCACGATTGTGGGAATCGCCATACCTAATTTCTTAATGGCAATCCTGATGATCATCTTCCTCTTGACGGTCTTCAATTGGCTGCCGCCATTGGGCTATGTGGAGTTGTGGGAGGATCCGATCAAGAATATGCAACAGATGATTTTCCCAGCCATAGCGCTCGCGATCTACGACATGGCTTTCATCGCGCGGGTAACCCGCTCTGCCATGATGGAAGTGCTGCGGGAAGACTACATGCGCACCGCCCGGGCCAAAGGGCTTAGCGAGCGTGTTGTGTTGGTCAGACACGGGCTCAAGAACGCGTTCTTGCCGATTTTGACCATCTCTGGCTGGCAGTTTGCCCGGCTGTTTGAGGGTGCCGTGATCATCGAGACCATCTTCCTCATACCAGGTGTGGGCCGGATACTAATTGAGGCCATCTTCCACCGGGATTTCCCCATGATCCAGGCAGTAATCGTGGTCATAGGGACCGGTGTACTACTCATCAATCTAGTCGTGGACCTGCTCTACGGATGGATTGACCCCCGCATCCGCTACAACTAGGTTTTGCAGCTTTGGCTGCCCCCACCCAAACCCCACCAAGTTTGCCTTTCCATTCACGGTTGTCTACCCACCGTCATTCCTGCCTTCGCAGGAATGACGGAGATGAATACGGATATTTATGAAGCAAGGTTTATGACTTTATTCCGCTCATCCTGAGCTTGTCGAAGGACCGATTTGGTTGAGCAAAGTTGACGCGAATCAGGTGGTTCGACAGGCTCACTATGAGCGGAGGATGGGTATCGCTAGCGCTCCGCCCCCCGTCATTCCTGCGCAGGCAGGAATCCAGAAATGCTATTCGCTAGGAACGTTTTCACGGCAGCCAACATGGATCCCTGCCTTCGCAGGAATGACGAACAAAAAGAAAGGGCGGCCACATGGCCGCCCTTTCTTGGTTTGCGGGTTAACGGAAGCTTAGCTGAGGTGCTTTCCAAAGAAGGAAACTACCTTCTGCCAGCCGTCGGTGGCGGCTTCCTGGTGATAGCTAGGTCGATCGACCGCGAAGAAGCCGTGGCCAGCGCCCGGATACATGTGGAAGTCATAGTCCTTGCCCAAGCGTTTCAGCTCGGCCTCGGTCTCAGCCACGTCGGCGGGAGACGGCCTGCCGTCCTCTTCTCCGAACAGTCCCAATATCGGGCAGTTCAGACCATCGGTGAAGTCTATGGGCCATGCGGGCATGGCGGGAGACAGTTCGTCATTACCCTTGGTGACTCCGCCGCCCCAGCAGTCTACTGCGGCGTTGACGTTGTCCAGCGTGCAAGCGCCCAAGTAGGTCTGGCGTCCGCCGGAGCAGAAACCGATCAGGCCAACCTTGCCATTGGTGTAGGGCAAGCTGCGCAGGTAATCCATCGCGGCTTGGACGTCGCCCATGGTGCGTGCGTCGGGCATTCCACCGGCCTCGCGGATGCTGGTGCTGTTCTCTGTGGGAGAGCCCTTGCCCTCGCGGAAGTGCAGGTTGGGGGAGATTGTCGCAAAGCCGTTGTAGGCCAGTTTGCGCGCCATCTCTTTGGAGGCTGCGTCCCAGCCGGGCATGTGATGAATCAAAACTACGGA
>CAVODA010000192.1:0-3828 GCA_963694265.1 Dehalococcoidia bacterium | reverse complement strand
GCCAAGGTGCAGCGGTTCAACCGAATTCGCAAGGACCTGGGCCTAGAACCAGATCAGCCGACCACATTGCTGTGGATGTACTGCGCCGAAACGACCGAGGAAGCCGAAGAAGGCTGGGAATATTTCAAAAACCAGGGCGTCGCAGCCCAGCATCACTACTTTGACTGGAACAACCCCGGCTACGAAGGCATAGCTGGCTACGAGGAATACCTATTGCGACAGACCGCTGACATTAGCCCAGCGGAAGCCAGACTAGCCGCCCGTCGCGCAACCCAACCGATCGGCACTCCGGAACAGATCATTGAGAAGATCAAGTCCATGCAAGAGATGATCTCTATGGAGAAGGTCGTGATTCACATGATGTACGGCGGCATGCCCAGAGACAAGGCTGAAAAGAGCCTGAGGCTCTTCGCCGAGAAGGTCCTGCCTGAAGTACAGGCAATGGCAACGCCGATTAACCCCAGGTCTTTGGCCTAGCCTGGCCCGGTTTTTCTATCCGGCCTTTCTATTCTAATTTCCTGACGAAGTCCCGCACGGTTCCGGACAACAGGTCGGGAATCTCTACCTTCATGTTGTGGCCCACGCCGTCGAAGGTCTCTAGGGTGGCGTTCGGTATCTGATCGACCATCAGATGCTGAGCGTCCAGTGGCGTGATTTCATCTTGGTTCGACGCCAAGATCAAAGTCGGCGCAGAAATCTGGGGCAACAGCGGGGTGAGGTCTTCTCCCAAGAGGCAATCCTGTAGAGCCAAGACCACTTCAGCCGTGGTTTTCTCGCCTGAGGATGCATACCAATCTATTAGTTCTTGTTTTGAATTGGGGCCAAACCGTTTCTTAGAATCCGCTCCCAGCCATGCTTTGGTCCCTCCTTCCTCAAGTATCCTCCGCCACACGCTGGCATCCATGCTCGCTCCCATTCCGGCCAGTCTGGGAGTGGATGCCACCAGACTCAAGCTGTGGAGTCGGTCTGGGAAATCGATGGCAAAACGCAGGCTGACGATGCCTCCCGCAGATGCGCCCACCAGGTGGACTTTCTCAATCTCCAGGCTGTCCATGACCGCCGCTATGTCTGCGGCTAAGCCCGGCAGAGTGAATTTACCGCCAGAGGGAGGGTCGGTTCCAGCGTGACCGCCCATATCAAACCGGAGTACCCGGTGTTGGCGGGCCAACGTTGGGACCCAAGCCCGCCAACGGTGGAGGTTTCCGCCTGCTGCATGGTGCAGCAAAACCACACTTTTTTCTTGCCAGGGATCAGTAAAATCGTCCCAATGGTAGTGAAACTTGCTGCCATTTAATTGCAGGTACGGCATTCTAGTTAAACCTCTGTTTCTTTGGGTCTCTTGTTTGGCTTAAACAAGAGGGAACGTCGCTATGCGACCTTGAGGGTTAGTTGGATTAGCTTGTCGGCCCGGTCCTGCTGATCCAAGTTGCGGCAGGTGGCAATGATCTCTTCAAACTGCGCCTCTGGGATGGGCAGACCAGGGATGACATCACGGATCCGCCTGGCCTCTTCTTCAAAGTCCCACATGAACTCACGGCCGGTGGACTGCTTGGTGTAACTCTTGCCATCCTTGGTGAAGACTGTGATACGGGGTCCAAAGAGCGTCATCTTATGCGAGGGTATTATTTCCACCCGGTGCATCAGGTCCAGCACTTCAGGCGGGTCTGACGCTCCGTCGGCAGCGCCCATCTGCTGGCTTCGCAACACCGGGAAGCCGCGCATGGCCACGCCATACGCAGTGTAATACTTGGTTCCGCCTGTTTCCGCCTCGCCATCTTCGCGGCGACTTGGGAAGGCTGGACTCGGATACTGGGTCTCCATCCAGTTGACCACAGCCTCGACGCGTTCAACGTCCTCGTACTTGATGTCATTCTCGATACAGAGCTGGGCAGAAACATCAACGTGGGCAATGTTATAACCGGCGGTGGAGTAGATGCGGTAGAGCGTCTCCAGGAACATCCAGTCCTTACCCAGCCCGGTGGTAATTTTATCCAGACTGGTCTGCGTGTCACCGACAAAACTGTAGGTGAGTTTCCCTTGGTTGTTGCCGGTGTAGGCGTGGTAGAAACCAGCCTCGCCTTCAAGGGTAGTCTCGCCGCCCACCTGACCCATCTGGGCCAGTGCCACTGCAAGCATTGCGTTCCGCACGGCAGCGCCCTCACGCAAGGCACGGCCACCACTGCGAGGACCTTCCAAGTTTCCTGCTGCCAGGTGGACGCACAGGGCGATGGTGTTATTCACCTCGTCCTCGGTCAATTTCAGAATCTTGGCGGCGGCCATCGCCGGGCCAAAGATTCCAAACACGGGGCCGGCGTGGAACCCACGAGACATCACGGTTGGAATGAAGTCTGACGCCAATCGTTCCATCACCTCATAGCCAGCGGCCACGCCAGTAAGGAATTCCTTCCCCGACACGCCGGCGGTTTCTGCAGCCACAAATGCTCCGGGCAGAATGCTGGTGCCCGGGTGAGTGAGCATGCGGAAAGAATCCAGCTTGCCGCCAGACATGGCCATCTCCGCGTTGGCAAAGGCCGCACCGCCTTTGGTTACGGTGGTGCCGTCCACCATGACGGTTGCGCCACGGTTCACGCCAGCTTCGTCTGCAGTGATGAGTTTCACGGCGCTCTGGCCACTGCTGGACTGAGAACCCAGAAGTACGGATGCCAGGCTGTGCAGGGTTACCCCCTTTGCACGGTCCACCACGGCGGGCGGGAGATCGTCATAGCTGAGTCCCACTACCCACTGCGCAAGTTGTCGGCTGAGAGATACCATTTTCTTCTCCGATGCGTTGTTGATGTTTTACTATTCGTCGCCCAATTCACGACGCAGGTAGTCTACGCCATCACCGCCCCGAAACCTACCGCAAAAGTCGGCATGTTTTGTACCAGCCACATATACCCAATGTCACCCTGCCTGGTTATCGGACGCAAAAACGCCCCGGCAATGTTTGTCGAGGCGTGGGCAATCAACCTGGAAGGCGGGCGACTACGATCATTCCCAATCTACGTTAGTTGTATAGAACTAATTGTCTTCAACGGCAGGCGAAGGGTCGATGTAATTGAGCCCGATCTGGGCACCATAGGTGTAGCACCAACTGTCTCCCCACCAGCGTGATTCCCAGCTCTTCCACGTCTTGCGCTCGCACCATCCAGACCCAACGGCAAACCAAAATTCTCCCGATAAAGCGGTACATGAGCGGATATTATCGTTGTTGCCATCATCAGGACAGTCTCGTTCACCCGTACTTGTTCCGCCCTCCGGCAAGCGTTCGACTTCGACGCTGAGCTTGCCACGCACGCTCATGATGCAGGCCACTTCGCCCGAGTCTGAACCGCTCAGGAAACCGCCAAAGACGTCCGTTTCACCACTGAAATACCAGACCCTTAATTCGCCACCAATGTCCACTACCAATGCGCAGCCATATTCTATGATTGGGCAGTTTCCGGGAGACACCGTGATGATCTGGACTTTGCGCTCGCCTGACGGTGCGACTGCGATGACCTCAACGGTTTGTTCGGTGCCTGTCACAGGTACGTCATAAACAAACTTGCCATCGAAATCCAAGGCCACAATCTCCCCATCCACGGTGAGCGTTGCCTCGGGGTCGGCAAAACCCTGAAGACGGAGGGCCGAGCCATCTGACACGACATCGGCACCGAGAACGCTCTCAATCTGAAGGAGTACCGGCTTTTCCGGTTCAGAAGCGGATGTGGAGTCTTGCGGAGGGACTGTCGCTGCTGGAGTCGAGGCTGGGCCAACAGATCCGCCGGGCGACTCAATAGTAGGAGAAAGGGTAGGTTGTACAGCGAGAACCGGGACGGCGGTTGC
>CAVODA010000191.1:0-3869 GCA_963694265.1 Dehalococcoidia bacterium | reverse complement strand
ATGGCTCCTCCGACTTCTTGATACTTGATCTTGGCCTGGTCGCACCGCCCCTTGATGTCTAGAAAGTTGTTCCTGGCGATGGGCAGAGCAATGTGCATCACGTTACCAACTCCCTCAGGGGCTTTCTTCTGCAGGCGCGGCACGTGAGGGAAATCGAATAACGACAGGCGCATACCATTGCCAATGGCCACATCCATGTGGGTTGACTCTTCCACATCCCGGTTCGGCGCTACACTGACCACCGGCATATCCATAATCTCTTCGTAGAATTTTGCAGTCGCTTCCAGGTCCTTGGCAAACACTGCTATGTGGTTCACACCCAGGGTCTGGCCATCTTTGCCACCCTCAGGGATCAACCTACGGAGTCGTTCGCGCATTGCATTCGTAGGGCTATCAGCTGTGGACATTTCGGCACCTCCTACAATTTTTGGTTTGGTGCCGGCCTGGTGTTTAATCTGATGTTGGTCGGCTTAGTCTGGTTGGTGGGGGTTCTCCAGGTCCAGGATGGAAATCAGCCGGCCGTAGCCGATAAACTGACCGGCAATCATTCCCAGTTCAAATATCTCCGGGTCGGTAAACTCGGCTCTAAGCTTGGTGAAGAAATCGTCATCCATACTGTGGTGGTCGGTGGCCATTCGGTGGGCGAAATGAACCGCCAACTTCTCGCGGTCAGTGATGTCAGCAGTCTCCACGTCAGCAAGACTGGCAATCATCTCCTCGGTCATCCCCTGCTGCACCGCCGGTACAGCCCTGCCAAGCTTTCAAGTGGCGCATCCGTTCGCGTCGGCAATCTTGAGTCGTACCAGTTCTTTGAGCCGCTGCTCAAGCAACCCTTCCAGTTTTAGAGGACCGTAAAAGTTCCAGAAAGCCTCGTAGGCCTCTGGTAAGTTTCCAGCCGCCTGAAAGATGACCGGATTTAACTTGTGAGCTTCAGCTCCCTTGGCGATCTCTCGCATTTTAGGCGGCAAATCCTCCGTGGGCACCAACTTAATCCGAGCCATCTCTCATCTTCTCCGCAGCTAATTTCGTGACCGATAAAACGTTGTTCATCAGAGCTGACGCCCCATGAAAACACGGCTGCGCCGTTAGGCTACGGGGCGGTCGGTTACTGCTACGTCTATCTTGCGGGGGATGAACTTGCCGCTGCCGGGCTCGGCTTTGAACTCCCGGTTATCAACAACCACATTGCCCCTTAGGATAGTGGTCACAGGCCAACCGTCAGCCTCGAAACCTTCCCAGATGCTGTAGTCAGTGATATGGAAGTCGTCAATGGTCAGCTTGCGCTTGAAATTGGTATCAATCAGCGTGATATCAGCATCGCTGCCCGGAGCAAGTACGCCCTTACGGGGATACAGACCCATGATCTTGGCGGCGTTGGCTGAGGAAACGTCCACGAACCGCTGCAGGGACATGCCCCGGCGGGAGACGCCCTCACTGAAAGTCACACCCATACGGGCTTCGGCGCCGTTATGGCCGCCGGTAACATCCGAAACCGTCCGGCCGGATATCTTCGTCTCCCATGACGTGCAGTATTCGTCAGTGGCCATGGTGCTGAGACCGTTGTTCACAATACCGTCCCAGAGGGATTGGCGGTCGGATTCCGATTTCAAAGAAGGATACGTGTGGTATTTCATGCCGTTCTCTTCTTTGTAATTCTCAGCGCCAAAGCAACAGTAGTTATGGAGAGTTTCGCCGTAGACTGGTCGGCCATTGGAGCGGGCCTCCAAAACAGCCTGCAGACCTTGGGTGGCACTCACATGGACGAAGTAAACCGGAGCGCCGGTCCATTCAGAAACGCGAAGCACTCGTCGGAAGGACACATCTTCAGACTCGGCACTGTGGACCAAGTGCATGTTGTACCACTCGGTCCGTTCCTCGCGGGCCAGCTTCTGATACATATGCTGGACCATGTCATCATCTTCAGCGTGAACCAGCAGCATGGCGTTCATCTTCTGGACTTCTTCCATCAGGTCATGGAGGTGTCCGGTGCCCACCATGCGAGGCTCGCCGGTGGTGGCTGGGGGCCGGATATTGGTGGTGAAAATCTTGATGCTTGGGTGTCCGTCTTCCACCGCCTCGTGCAAAGAACCCAAAATCTCCGGTGGAATCGAGCCCAACAGCATCAGGTGGTGGGCGTAGTCGGCGTAGGAATTACCCTGCCAGACCTCTGTCCGTTCTTGAATTGCCTGGGGAATATCAATGCCTGGGTATTGGATGGCAAAGTCCATCAGCGTGGTGGTACCGCCGATCAAGGCGGCGCGGCTGACTTCTTCGGGAGGGGCAGTCTTGAGGTCTCCGTGGCCCATGATGGGCGCAGAAATATGGGCGTGGGGCTCAATTCCGCCAGGGACAACCACCATTCCAGTGGCGTCGATTACTCGAGCAGCCTCATCGGGTAGTGCGCCGGGGGCTGCCACCGCGACAATTTTCTCGCCTTGAATCGCGATGTCCCACATACCGACTCCCATAGGAGTCACAACTTGTCCGCCCTTAATGACCAAATCCAGCATCAGTACACCCTCCATAATCTCCGGTAATTCGAACCTTCTCAGACTCGATAACGGAGTTTAGCACATAGGCGGAGGCGCAGCACCGGCTGTGTTTGACACCTAGCGCAGATGCAACAGCGAATTATGGAAAAGGGCGAGTTAATCGCCGGCGTGTGAGTGGGCGTGGGTCGCCCCGGGAAGTTGGTTTTCCCAGTCTGGCAGTAGCTCTTTCTTAGTCGTGGGCAGAATCAGAATGCTGATAACCCCGACCAGGCTGAGCACCAGCGACAGACCCATAGTGGCGTCAAAGTTGCCGGTGATATCTCGCAAGTACCCACCAATCAGCGCACCGGTAGCCATACCAACTCCGGCGCCCATCATCTGGTAGCCGTAGGTAGTGCCAATGGGGCCGCTGCCGTAGTACTGACGGTTAATAATAGGGAACGCGCTCATCTCGCCACCAAATCCAATGCCAAACAGAACCGCAAAGAGGTAGAACTGCCACGCGTCGTGGGCAAAGAATAGCAAGACTATCGGCGCAACCTGCAAAAAGAAACAGCCGGCCATGGCCGGTTTGCTTCCCGCGCGGTCGGCGATTATCGGTACAGCGAACCGCGTGAGAGTGCTGGTGACAGAAAGGGTCACGAATATGGTCGCGGCGGCTCCTTTGGATACACCCTCAAATTCAGCCATGGAAGCCAGATAAACCAGGATTATGGCGTGTCCGGCACAACCCCAGAAATGAATACCAATTAGGTTCCAGAACGCGCCGGTGCGCTGCGCTTGTTTGAGGAACACTTTGGTACGGACTCTAGCGATTTCGCCCGTCTGAACTGCTCTAATAGGCTCGTCTTCGGGGGCACCCAGAGGTCGCACGCCAATTTCGGCTGGCTCGTTATAGAAGAACTGGACCAAGAAAAGAATAATGACACCGCCCAATATCCCGGGGATGATGAAAGCCCCGCGCAGGCCGTCTATTCCGCCGCCAAAAAAGTGGATGATTACTAGCATGATCGGCACTGCAATCAATGGGCCAATACCCTGAGACGACTGCAACAACCCCATGCCAACGCCCAAATGCTTCCGGAACCAGAGTGTTACGGCCGCAGTTAGTGGAACTTGGAAGATGCCCATGGCAGCGCTGAGAATCACGCCAAAGAATAAGTAGAACTGCCACAGGTTCTGCATGAACCCAGTGAGTACCATGCCGATTATGAATAAAACGGCACCCAGCCTCATGGTCCAACGGACCCCGTACCGGTCACCCATCCAGCCCGCAGTGGGACCAAACATGCCGGAAACGATCCACTGGATGGCAAAGCCCAAACCCACCTGGCCAAAGCTCCAACCAAATGATTCAACTAACCTGGGGATCAAGAT
>CAVODA010000190.1:0-3906 GCA_963694265.1 Dehalococcoidia bacterium | reverse complement strand
GCATCGGGTCAGTGAAGTAGATGCTGCCATCGGAGCGGGTAATCACATCGTTGGGTTTGTGGAAACGTTTGCCTTCCCATCGCTCGGCAATGGTTGTGACCGTGCCGTCGGCGTCCATGCGTGTGACGCGGCGGTGGTCGGAGCCTTCACACATGAGTAGACGTCCCTGACGGTCAAAGGTGCAGCCATTGCCCTCACCGGTGCCTTCTCGGACCACGCTGACACCAGCAGTCTGGTCCCAACGTTGCAAGCGGTTGCCGACCAGATCAACAAAGGTCAGGTAGCCTTCAGGGTGCCATAACGGGCCTTCGGTGTTGCCCAAGTCGGTTGCCAGTAGTGTGTGTTCGGGTGACTCTAGGATATCGTCCAGGTTATCAGGCATAGTGGCTCTCCGGTGGCAATGAGAAGTCGGGACAAGAAGTCGAATCGGTCTTTAGACAGGCGGGATTATAACAGTATGTTGTGCGTGGCGCACTCTGGCGCAGACATCGTTTGACCAGTGCCTATGGCTTGATTAAAATGCCAGTCACCTACCCCAAACCGAAGCAATTATTTAAGATTTGGGACAGGCCAGAACCCCGAACATCAAATGGAGAAAAATATGGTCAACATGAAGCCAAACGATTCTGTGTATGACATTGCTGTGGAGTTACGCGCTCAGGCAGCCCGACTCTGGGGCGAGCAACGCGCCACTGAATTGGAATCTTATATTCAAACGACTGCCTTTCAGCTATGGGAGTTAGGCCAAGTGACCCCTCACCGCGACTTGGAACCAGGCTTTTATCAATAGCCCTTGGAACCCCTGGCAACCAGTCGAAGTTCAAAGACTAATTTGCAAATGAGGTCCAATCATGCCCCAACCCTACCAATTAACAGTGTCTGAAGCGGCGCAACAAATAAAAGATAAACAACTTTCTCCAGTTGAACTGGCCCAGTCTCAACTGGAGCGAATCGATGCCACCGACAAAGAACTACAGGCCTGGGTGACCATTGACCGGGAAGAGGTTTTGACCACCGCCAAACAACTGGAAGACGAGGCCAAAGAAGGCAAATCACGAGGTCTACTCCACGGCGTGGCGGTGGGCCTAAAGGACATCTTCTACACCGCCGGAATGAAAACCGCTGCCGGCTCCAAGGTCTACGCGGATTTCGTGCCCGACTTTGATGCGACCACCGTTAGGAAAATTAAAGAAGCTGGCGGCATAATCCTGGGTAAAGCGGTCACCACCGAGTTTGCCACGTCTGACCCATCACCTACCTATAATCCCTGGAACCTGGAGCACACACCCGGCGGCTCCAGCAGCGGTTCTTCCGTGGCGGTGGCTTCTAAGACCGTGGGAGCTGCCCTGGGCTCCCAGACGGGCGGCTCAACCTGCCGTCCGGCGGCATATAACGGCATCGTCGGACTCAAGGCCACATACGGACGCATCAGCCGCTACGGTGTGGTGCCGGTTAGTTGGTCGCTGGACCACGTGGGCATCTTGGTTCGCACGGTGGATGATGCGTCATTGATGTTGCAGGTGATGTCCGGCGAGGACGAAAACGATCCCGGTTCTGCCCGCGAGCCGGTGCCGGACTTCAGGCAACAGATGGCAGAGCATAATCGACCGCCTCGCATTGGGATACCCAGCCAGTACTACCAAGACAAATCGACACCAGAGGTCTGGGCACACACTCAAGCAGTTGCGAAGCAACTTGCCGCCGCCGGTGCTGGGATCGTGGAAATTGGTCTGCCAGATAGTTTTAGTACCGCTCACAGCGTGCAGCGGATAGTGATGAATGTGGAGTGCGCCGCTTATCACGAGCAGTTCCACGTCAACCAGGCGGAGGATTATGGCCCTAGAGTTCGTGCTGGGATGGAGATGGGTATGTTGATCCCGGCCACCAAGTACCTGCAAGCGATGCGACTGCGCCGTCAATTCAGGCAGGACATGGTCCAGATGGTTCAGCAGGTGGATGTGGTGCTGACCCCAACTACTCCCGCTCCCGCCCCCAGAGACCGCAACACCACCGGAGATGCCTCGTTTCAGGCGCCCTGGACCAGCTGCGGCCTGCCAACGGTGACTATTCCCACCGGATTGAGTGAAGATGGCATGCCATTGGCCGTCCAGTTGGGTGGTCTGCCATTTGAGGAAGGCAAGCTTTTGGGCATCGCTAAATGGTGCGAAACGACTCTTGGTGTCCAGTTCTCGCCGCCAAATTACAGCTAGCAACGAGCTCTCTGGTAAATCCTAAAACGACCTGTGGCATCCAAGTTTTTGGCCGATGTCTTTACTGATTGACGTCCTAGCCCGAATATTGGAATGACCAGGACTGGGCGCGATCTTGGCCCCCGGTATTGGCTCCCGGACGTTGGCCCCGTGGATATGGAGCTCTATTGAAGAAAGATTACGATTTACTGATTATTGGCGGTGGTTCTGCTGGGTTGACTTCCGCGCGATTTGCCAGTCAGTTGGAGCTCACCGTTGCGTTGGTTGAGAAGGGGCTACTGGGCGGTGATTGCACCTGGAACGGTTGCGTGCCCAGCAAGACCCTGCTCAAAGCAGCCAAGTCTGCCCATGCCATCAGAGATGCGGCGCGGTTCGGGATCACGACGGCTGAGCCAAGAATTGATTTCAAGTCGGTGATGGGTCGGGTTGGAGACGTACGGCAACAGATATTCGAGAGCGAATCCCCGGCCACACTGCAATCAGAGGGCATTGACGTTATCCAAGGCAATGCCAAGTTCATAAACCCTGGCGCTGTGTCGGTGGATGGTCGGGAGATTTCTGCCCGCTGGTTCTTGGTCTGCACTGGAGCCGGCCCAGCAATCCCGCCTATTGAAGGTCTGGCAGATGTCGATTTTCTCACCTATGAGACCGTCTGGGACCTGGAAGAATTACCGCTGCGATTGGCTGTGGTCAGCGGCGGACCCATTGGCTGCGAGATGGCCCAGGCTTTCTGCGCACTGGGTTCTTCGGTGAACCTTGGTGGAGGGTGCCGACCGCATCATGCTGCAAGACGAGCCAGAAGCCTCAGAAGTGGTTGCAGAACGGCTCACAAGCAAGACGGGGTAGATCTTAGGGTTAACGCGGCGGTGCAGCGGGTGGAGAAAAACATTTACGCTGCCGGCGACTACCAGTTCACACACTACGCGGGGTATCAGGGGTTCATGGCTGTCCGAAACGCATTCTTGCCGTTCAATTAAGAAGTCGGTGTTGGAAAGAGTTCCCTGGGCGATGTTCACCGACCCGGAAGTGGCCCACGTTGGTCTAACCGAATCCCAAGCCAGGGAAAAGCATGGCGAGAAAGTGGAGTCGGCCGTCTGGCCCATGGAGCAGGTAGACCGCTGAATCACCGAGGGCGACTCGCCCGAATTCCTAAAGGTGGTGCATCTACCCAAAGGCAAGCTACTTGGGGTGACCATCGTGGCGGCCCGAGCCGGAGAGATGTTGCAGGAGTGGTCTTTGGCCCTAGACCAAGGTCTGAAACTGTCCCATATGGCCGAATCGCTACACATCTACCCAACCTACTCCCTGGCCTCGCAGCTACTAGCATCCAAACTTAGAGTGGACCAACTACTAAGCGGAGCAATGGGCAAGTTCCTAAAGAAATACGCCCGCTAACTGCGCCAACTGCGTTGGGGCAAATACCATCGGCGCGCGGGTTTGGTTGCACTTGGATGGTCACTCTAAGGGAAGCTGAGGGTCTCAATTCTCTCTACCTCGATCAGCTGCAAGATACGAGATTCTTCGGCTGACGCCTCAGAATGACAGTTTGAACGTCAGCAACGACTAAAGTGTTTGGTTGACTGAATCAAAATAGGCGGCGCATTTATTGCGCCGCCTATTTGTTCGTCTTAGCCCAACTAACCGTGAGTGCCGGAGGTATTTGCCGCGATGCAATCGCTAGAAGATGGCTATTGGG
>CAVODA010000189.1:0-3923 GCA_963694265.1 Dehalococcoidia bacterium | reverse complement strand
CTGCCAACGAAAACCCGCCCCTGATCGACCGCTGGCGTTGAGGCAACCCAACCAAAGGTGCCGAACCGCCATTTCTCCTTGCCGGTCACCAGGTCTAGCGCGTAGAGATTCCAGTCATCATTGCCAAAATAGACGGTCTGGTCTGCCACGGCAGGCGAGGACCAGACCCAGTTACCCAACTGCCGAATAACACCGCCCCATCAATCACTACTGACGACGACTGAACCATGCTTCCGGTGTTGAAGGTCCAGCGGGGTTCCCCGGTTTTCTGGTCCAGTGCAAAGAAGGTGTTGGAAAGGCTGCCAACCAGCACCAGTCCGCCCGCAACCGCCGGGGATGACTCGACCTCACCACCGGTCTGGAATCGCCAGATCTCTTCGCTGGTTTTGATGTCTACCGCGTAGATGTGGCCATCGTCGCTGCCGAAATACGCTGCTCCGTCTATGACTGCTGAAGTTGACCTAACCTGTCATTCCTGGTCCTTTGGTATCTCCCTCCTGCCAATATTCCACCCTGGAATCGGAGCTGGCGGGACAGATAATAGGCCGCTATTAGTCTGAAACGTCCATTTGAGTTGGCCCTTCGGAGGCGCAAAAAGGTTTTCACCCTGACCGGAAAAACACCATTTCGAGACGTGCCGCCCCGGAACATGGACACCGGGCCAGTCGGAGCCGCTGGCCAACTTGAGAAAGCCGTTTCAGTGGGTAAAGCGGTATTGGGCAGAGTGTTTAAGGTGACGCAGAGGGAACGGAAGTTTGGCTAATGCTTGGGGCTGCGGCGCTACTGCAAGCGATCAGGAGCAGCGCGCCGATGAGGACGACAGCGCTGAGAAAAGGTTTAGCTGTTTGGCGGCGTTTCAGGCAATGTGTCGGGAAACGGCCAAAATACCTCAAATTCAGTCTCGCCTCCAAAATTTCTCCCATCGGGTAAAGACAGATGGCTTTCGGTCAACAGGGGTACCGGCAAACTATCAACCAAATCGGCGGCTTCAGGTGAACCAGCCAGCCCCCATAGATTGGGACTTCCCACGTTCTTGCCCTGGAAGAGCACTTTGAAATTGCCCAGACCTTTAGTCCGTACCAGGTCCGTGATACCGGCGCGATTGGCCTGGATCTGACGCGGTGTCAGCCCGCGGTTTGTTATGTGGTTTCTTAGATGTTGTTGGAGCTTATCCAGATGCAGATTGGTCAGAAACTCATGCTGTGTGACCATTCCTAGCGTATCCAATCCGGCCGTTTCTCCCGCATGGGCGACCGACGTAAAGTCCACCTGGGCAGTGATGTCTTGCTGGCCAATGAGCGTTAGAGGAGAGTCGGTCTGGACGTGTTGGTGGTAGGTGACTAGGGTCCCTCGATGGCGTTGCTCCGGGTCATAGAGGTCTGGGGCGGGGCGGCCATAATCGATGGTGAGAACAAATCCTCGATCCAGTACGTCTGCTACGTTGCGGGACCATTGCCCCAGTTCCATGTTTAGCTCAACGGTCTGCCACGGTTCCAGTTGCAACTGGAGGTCTTCTAATCTTTCGGCCAGACCGGGATGCGACAGCTCGCCGGTCAGTTCCACCATGTGCTGCCCGTCCAACCCAACATAGACCTCTTTTAGGACATCACCGGCCAGAACAACTTGGTGCACTGGGAACGCGTCTAAATATTCGTTGGAAATGATGCACCCTTGCAGGTTTTTGAATGGCAGACCGTCAGCCAGGACTCTGCTGGTGCCCGCGGTTACGGACTCAACGGAATTAACGCGTCGCCGGTCCAAGCAGACGTAGCGCAACGCGGCTGAGAACGCTGACGGGAGTTCGGTGGCGTAGGAAGTGATGTCTCGGGAGAGCAGGCCGTTTCCTGCGCCCAGTTCCAACACTGTGAAAGTGGATGGTTGGCCCATGTGTTGCCACATCTGAAATAGCTGCACCGCCAGCAGAGCCCCAAAGGCCGGATGCACCGCCGGGCTAGTGTAAAAGTCACCTTGGGCACCAATTGGCTCCCCGCCAGCGTAATAGCCGCCCTGAGGCCAGTACAGGGCAACTTCCATGAACTCGGCAAAGGTTATCTTGCCGAGTTCATCAATGCGCCTTTTGATTTCATATTCTGCGTTCATATTAAACAATTAGGCTAAACAATCGGGAAAAGCAAAAGGGGCCGAATTCGGCCCCTTTTGCAAGTTACTCACTGAGTGGTGTCGATTTATGGCCGTTCGTCCGACTCGTTGCGTCGGGTTATGACCGGTCGTCGATGGAAGTGTACTCCAGGTCCATCTCGCCGATGTACTCAGTCAGAGGGCGGAGCAGGATGTTGTCCTGGTATTGCTCCACACACTGCAGCGTCCAACCGGGGATGCGCCCAAGTGCAAAGATCGAGATGAACAAATCGTCGGGAATGCCGAGTAGGTAGTAAATGGAACCGGCAAAGAAGTCCACGTTAACGCAGATGCCCTTGGACACGTAGGGCTTCATGGTCTCTTCTTCCAGGTGTTGAAGAATCTGGAACCATTCCGGGTGGCCACTCTTTTCGCCTAGTACCTTGGAGCGGTCACGCAGGTGACGGGCTCTGGGGTCTTCTGCCCGGTAGACGCGGTGTCCAAATCCCATGATGCGGTTGCCGTTGTCCAACAAGTTGCTAGCGTACTCGGCAGCGTTCTCAGGATTGCCAATCTCCAAGGCCATCTTCATGACCTCTTCGGCAGCTCCACCGTGGGCCGGACCCTTGAGGGTGCCGACGCCGGTGACGACGCAAGAGTGAAGGTCTGAGATGGTGGAAGCAGTGACCCTGGCGGCGAAAGCCGAGGCGTTGGGGCCATGCTCCGCGTGCAGGATAAAGTCCACGTCCAGCAGGTTAGTGGTCTCCTGATCGGGGAGTTTGTCAAAGAGCATGTATAGGAAGTTGGCGGCGTGGTTTAGGTCCGGATTTGGTGCTACCGGCTCCAATCCATTGCGCAGGCGGTGATGGGCAGCGGTGATGGTCGGCCCCATGGCCGTTAGGCGGATGCCCTTCCTGATTGTGGCTTCCACAGAGTTGTCAGTTACTTCTGGGTCAAAGGCGCTAAGGGCTGAGATGCCGGTCCGCAGCGCATCCATTGGGTGGCTGTTTTTGACCAGATCCAGCACCTGAATAACTTCATTTGGGATGATCCGATTAGCGCGCAGCTCGGCGTCAAAATCGGCTAATTGTTTCTTGTTGGGAAGTACGCCGTAGAGAAGCAGATAGACAACTTCTTCAAAGGTCGATTTCTCGGCTAGGTCGTGGATGTTGTAGCCGCGATAAAGCAGCTTACCTACTTCGCCGTCGATGAAGCTGGACTTAGTCGTGTCAAAATAGACATCCTTGAGTCCTTTGATAATCTCTGGGGGCATGGGTCCACCTTCCTTCAGGTAATGCGGCCAGGGTATGTGGCCGAGTCCAACTACGCGGTTTCTGTGGTTGCTTCCGCAGATTATACCGGGGAAATCATGTTGGAAATTGGGCGCAGAATTACATAAGACTACGACTGTAATTCGTGCCTGATTCTAGCATTGCTCTATAGGGGTGTCAACCTGAAACAAGCCTGAGACGGCCATCCTGCCACCGCCCAATTTATGCTCATTTTAAGCCTCCAAACGGCGGGTTATAGGGCTTGGAATTTAGCGCCCTGCAGGGGTTGGATCAGGTTGGACGCCCAAACACCTATGACGGCGACCTAGTTGTGGTTACAATATATAGGCGGTTCTTCAGAGTCTGCTCTCGAGGCCGTTGTTTATTGTTCGTTCTTCGGAAGTCCTACTGAACGACTACAAGCATTTATATGGAGAGATGGCTGAGCGGACGAAAGCGACGGTCTTGAAAACCGTTGTGGCGGCAACGTCACCGTGGGTTCGAATCCCACTCTCTCCGCCATGTGGATAATCAAAACGGCCCGGACCACTTCCAAGTGGTCCGGGCCGTTTT
>CAVODA010000188.1:0-3935 GCA_963694265.1 Dehalococcoidia bacterium | reverse complement strand
CTGCCGTCGCTGAAGATGACTCCATCTTCACAGTAAGCCTCAATTCTTCCGCCTCCGAATTGCTGCTGGTAGAGGTTCGCGTACATACCGCCATTCGCCAGCAACTGGTCATGAGTCCCGTGTTCAACAATCCGACCTCGATCCACCACGTAAATCACATCGGCCGCAATAATGGTCGACAATCGGTGTGCGATGACCATGGTTGTTCGGTCGCGCATCAGAGGCTGCAACGCCGACTGAACGAACCGCTCACTGACTGTATCCAAGGCTGACGTCGCTTCGTCCAGTATCAGCACCCGTGGCTGGTGCAGTATTACCCTGGCAATGGACAACCGTTGCCTCTCACCACCAGAAAGCCGGAACCCCCGCTCCCCAACCACCGTGTCGTAACCATCAGGCATCTCCATAATTCGGTCATGGATAAAGGCTCCTTTAGCCGCCTCAATCATCTCGACCCTGCTGGCCTCGGGCCTGGCGTAGAGCAAGTTTCGCTCCATGGTGTCATGAAACAAGTAACTGTCTTGGGTAACGAAGCCGATGATTGCCGCCAGATCCTCTTGCCGTATATGCCGAACGTCGGTCCCGTCAATTGAAACCGAGCCTTCGGTGACGTCATAGAGGCGTGGCACCAAGTAGGCCAGCGTGGTCTTTCCCGCACCACTTGGGCCGACAAAAGCGGCCAACTGTCCCGGAGGTATATCCAGGCTAACCCCATCCAAGGCCCACAAGTGTGAGCCATCTTCTAGCACTTCTGAAATCTCATCGCTGGTCTCACCGTAAGACCGAGCGTAATTTACCCGTACTGAATCGAATTTGATTTCGCCAGAGACCCGATCCATGTCCAACGGTTTTGCGTCAGGCGAATCAGTAATGTCTTGCTTGAGGTCAAGGTATCCGTAAATACGTTCAAACAGGGCCATTGACGACTGCAGTTCAACCGAAACCTGAAGTAGTCGGCCAACGGGGAAATACAGCCGGCTCTGCAGCGTGGTGAACGCAATTATGGTTCCCGCACTGACTTCTGGTGCCCCGGTGCCGGAGATTAGGTAGCCGGCCAGCAGATAGATGAACGCCGGGGATATGGAAAGGAAGGTCATGACCACGGCGAAGAAGGAATGCCCGATCATCTCTTGGCGCACTGCCAGGTCGGACAATTCCTGGTTGTGACGGTGGAAATTGGCCATCTCCTGGGTCTGACGGCCAAATAGTTTAGCCAGCATTATTCCCGAGACTGACAACGTCTCCTGGGTGATGGCAGTGACCTCTGCCATCGACCGCTGGGCCTCAGAGGTAACCAACCGTCGCCGTTTACCGACAAACCTAGTAAGCCCAAAGAAGAAGGGAACAGTTGCCACGGCCACAATGGTCAGTTCCCATGACAGAATCAGCATCGCCACCAGGGTGCTAATAAATATGACTGTGTTGGCCACGGTGTCCGTGAGGGTGCTGGTCACAACAGATTGAATACCACCCACGTCGTTGGACACCCGTGACTGTATCTCTCCGGTGCGGGTGCTGGTGAAGAAGCCCAGAGACATGCCCTGAAGGTGGACGTAGACGGCATCCCGAAGATCACGCATCACGCTTTGACCCACGGAGTTGGTCATGTAGGTCTGAATCACCCCCATCACACCGTTGAGAATGGCGATGGATGACATGACAGCAGCCAGTACCCAAAGAAGGTTCATGTTTGGGCTGCCATTCACTGGGAAAAGGGCCGAGTCGAAGACCGTTCTTATCAGCAACGGGTTGATTACGCCGATGCTGGCGGTAATCAATATCAGGACAGTCACCGAGATTACCTGAAACCGGTAGGGCCTGAAGAGTAGAACCGTCCTGGGCACGATGGAATTGGACGGCCTGGGAAGCCCGATGGCCTCAGAATTCTTTACCGGCGGTTCCGGCATGGCGCGGTGCATCATGAGGTCCACCTGGTATAAGAAGCGGCACAACTGCGCCGCATTAATTTATGGCTTGGCCCAGCTGGTTAGGCGCGGGCTAAGAGTCTATCCAGTTTATCACTTGGATGCGGGGGCACCAAACTCCCCCGTAGACCCCCTCTATAGAAGAGGAAGACTGTTTTTCGAGTGGGTCTGTCAATTCAAACTGGCCCTAAGACGACAAAGTCCCCGTTTCGTAAAGGTGAGTTGGGGGATTTCCGTCCCTCCTCTACCAGTCCCTAATTATTGGCAGTACCTCTTTGCCGAAGAGACCGATGTTGGACATGGTAGCTTCATGATCCATTTTGGATTCCTGGCCGTACATGATCATGTGTTCCATACCAAGGCGACCATGCAGGTACTCCAGTTTTTCCAGCACGGTGTCCGGTGTGCCGCAGACAATGTGGTAGTTCTCTTTTAACTCCTCAAACGACTGTTGAGCAAGTGGCACCGCGTTCCGGCGTCCGGCAACCGCCGTAGCTGCAGTTGAGCGGTAGCCCACCGGGTTCATGTATTCTCTTGGCCCTTTAGTGGTTGCGCCCATGCGCCAGAGGAAATGTTTGGCTTGCTCGTCAGCCTTTTCCTGGGTGTCGGCCACGTAGCAGCAGAGCAGATAGCCGAAGTTATCTTTCGTCGTTTCGTTCCCCGCAGCTGTTGCCGCCGCCCGGTAAATGTCGAACAACTCCAGGGTAACGTCTAGGGCAGTCAGGAACGCGACGTATGTGTATCCATGCTCACCGGCCCATTCGGCGGTCTCAGGGCTTGAAGTCCCCGGCACCCAGACGGGCGGATGGGGTTTCTGAACCGGCACCATCCAGGGGTTAACCACTCGGTAGTTGTAGTGCTTGCCCTCCCATCGGAATGGGCCAGGTGTGGTCCAAGTCTTGATTAGCAGATCGTGGCATTCTTCGAACCGCTCTCGGTTCTCGGTGGGGTTGATGTTGGTGGAGACCGTCTCCACGCCCGTGCCGCGCACCAAACCCGATATCACCCGACCACCAGAGATTACATCGATCATGGCAATCTCTTCGGCCAGACGGGTTGGATTCTCATGAATAGGCAGGATGTTACCCAGCAACAGGATCTTGGCCTGCTTGGTAATCCGAGCCAAAACCGCAGCCGTCAAATTACACGACGCATTCATACAAGACGGTGTAGTGTGATGCTCATTGACCATAATGCCGTCGTAGCCCAATTCGTCCGCATACTGGCACTCGTCAAAGTACCGCTTGAACAGGTCGGTGGCCGTATCGGGGTCGAAGTGGGTGTTAGGAAAAGTAAGCCGCAACGAAGGGTACTTTTCCGCCTCTTCCTCAGGGTACTCATGATAGGGAAATTCACTAAAATAATAGACCTTCATGGATTATTCTCCTAGGTTTGGTTGGGTTAAGGGAGTACCTAATCATCGAGGGTCGTTATATCCCCAGGATCTAAGCCCAGTTCGTTGGCTTTTAGTAGGCGACGCATGATTTTGCCGGATCGGGTTTTGGGCAGCACCGGCATGAAATCTATTTCTGCGGGGACGGCGATGGGGCCAAGCTCTTGCCGAACGTGCAGTTTCAAGGCCGCTACCATCTCCTCGGACGATTCATACCCCATGCGCAGGGTCACAAAGGCCTTGATGACCTCGCCGCGCAGCTCGTCTGGTTTGCCGATGACCGCGGCTTCGGCGACTGCAGAATTGGAGACAAGTGCACTTTCAACTTCAGCAGAGCCAATTCTGTGTCCAGCCACGTTTAGAACATCATCGGCCCGTCCCACCACCATGTAATAGCCCTCAGCATCGCGCAGGGCAACGTCGCCCGTCAGGTAAACGCCGGGTATCGTGTTCCAGTCCTTGGCGTAGCGTTCGGGATCGCCGTAAACAGTCCGATAGAAATGGGGGAATGGATGCGTGATTACCAAGAACCCACCCTTGTCTGGCTCAGTAATTGACACACCTTCACGGTCGACAATATCCAGCGACGCCCCCGGCAGTGGACGACCCACCCGGCC
>CAVODA010000187.1:0-3950 GCA_963694265.1 Dehalococcoidia bacterium | reverse complement strand
GTCTTCTCAACCAATGAGAAAGTCACGACGGAACCATGGATCAGATAGAGGGGAATATCCCATATCCGCCGAAACCAAATAAATTATCAGGGGGAACCGAATGACACAGAATTCCATGGTGCTGCCCATCGCGTTAATCGTGGTGTTTGCCATTGCAGTGGCAGCGTTCTTTATATTTGCAAATCCATACGATGACTCGGACGACGAAATTGGCTCAAGGATTGCCGTCGCATTGGTCGGCACCGGTGAAGCTTTCTCGTCGACTGTCCCAGACATCGACGGCGACGGCGACGGCGTAGCCGACGAAGCAACCTGCTTCACCATCGACCTGATTGACCTGGATTCGAACGAGATTATCGGCGACGCAACAGACTGTCTCTCGAACATCACTCCAGACGGGGATGGCCTGCGGGTCATCGGCACCACCACTTTCAACTTCCCACAGGGACAGTTGGTCACTCGTGGTGAAACCACTGCTCAGCCGTTGCTCCACGGGGCCAACGGATTCACCCACGCCACCTGAGCGCCCGCCCCTCCCATTGGCGAGAGCAACGTCCTGAGCGGTACCGGGGAATTTGCCGACGCCGCAGGTTCAGGAAGGGCTCGGCTATCTGGATTGGTCGACATGAGTAGACTCGCAGATGATGGTCTAATGGGGTTCAACTGCCTGTTCGTAATAGACCTCTAGTCAGACGAACTAGATACTCAGATCATCCGGCAATAATCCCTCTATCAATCAGCTAATCTAGTAAAGTTAGAAGCAAAAGCCCCCGGCCGTGGCCGGGGGCTTTTGCTTTTCCTGCCAGTTGGGAAAACTATTCCAAGTTACTTGCCATGCCACACCGCCGGTCTCTTTTCCGAGAATGCCTTGGGGCCTTCTGCAGCGTCCTCAGACCCCAACACCAAATTGCCCACCCGGGCGAGATATTCCATGGATTCTTCCAATCCGTACCGACGCCAGAACTGGGCCACAGACTTGGTGCCCTGTACTGCCAACGGCGCATTGGCCCCAATCATCTCCGCAATCTCAACCGCCCTGGGCAGCAGAGCATCCGGTTCCAAGACCTGGTGCAGAAACCCAATCCGTTGGGCTTCTGCCGCGCTCAGCGTGTCTCCAGTCAACATCAGGTACATTGCCTCGCCGTAGGGTATCAACCGGGACAAGTTATTGATGGCATAGTTGGCCATGATGCCCCGTTTCACTTCAAACAGACCAAAATATGCCTCGGTTGAGGCGATACGAATATCACAGTCGCAGGCCCGCTCCATTCCGGCACCGAGGGCCAAGCCATTGACCGCGGCAATGAACGGCTTGGGATGTCTGCCAAACGGCTGGTTGCCCCGGTAGCCTTCTATCCTCTGTTCATCGGACAACGCCGCTGTCTTCCCAGTATTGGCAGACATTTCCTTTAGGTCGGCCCCCGCTGAAAATGCCCGTCCTGCCCCAGTGAGAATGCCAACCCGCATCTCAGAATCGGCGGCGAACTCGTCCAGCGCCTCCCGCAGTTCCTGCCGCATGCCTAGACCCTGGGCGTTCAGCCGGTCTGGCCGGTCCATGGTAAAGATGGCGTAATTGCCTTCGGGATGTCGTTCGTACCGCAGGTCCGGCATATCAATTCTCCAAAATAGTGTTGTATAAGCCTGGCGCTAGCTGGCTAGAATCTCTCTGATCGCATCGTCGACGAATTTAGCATCGGGCAGGTTGAAGCCAGGCCCACCGGCCAGGTGGCCCCAGATAGATTCAATGGGCCGTAGCTCAGCATTGGGCATCTGGGCTACCTCCAGTTCATTATCTTCCGGTGGAAAATACAGATCGGTCCGCCCCGGCATGACAATCGCCTTGGCCTTGATGCCCGCCAACGCCTTCCCAAAATCACCGCCGTACTTCTGGTTGTTGCTGATATCGGCGTTCTGCCAAGTCCAGACCATGGCCAGCAGGTCATTGGCGTCGGCGCTGGTCCTACGGGCCTCCCAGAACCGCACTAGGTAGTCTTCCAGCGACTCGTAACCCAGCGTCAGGTAGACCTCTTCCCGGTAGAAGGCCTGAGACACCGCCCAGCCAGCGTAAACCCGGCCCATGGCACGTAGGCCTCGCAGCGGCGGTTCCGTGTAAGAGCCGCCAGCCCAAGCAGCGTCCGTGGTGATGGCTGCTTTGACCCCTTCCAAAAAGACAAAGTTGTGTCGTGATGTCTTCGCCGAGCCGCAAATAGGGGCGATTCGTTCCACCATCTCCGGATAAAGACTGCCCCACTGGAAAGTCTGTTGAGCACCCATTGACCAGCCCACAACCAATGCAATTTTCTCAATGCCAAAGACCTCCGTCACCAAACGGTGCTGGCAGGCCACATTGTCGTAGAGACTGGTTTTCGGAAACCCCGCAGCATTGTCCGGGGGAGAACCGTTGCTGGGCGAGGAGGAAACGCTGTTGCCAAACATGTTGGGGACAATGATGAAGTACTTGCTGGGATCTAGCGCGTGCCCTTCACCAATTATTCCTTCATTGTGGGTATGTTGGCCGCCAAAAAATGTGGGAAACACCACCACATTGTCTTTGTTGGCGTTCAGTTGGCCGTAAGTTTTGTAGGCCAGCTTAGCCCCGGTCAGGGTCTCGCCCGACTGCAAAGCCAGGTCTCCCGCCTCAAAAATCTCTATATCTGCCATTTGATCCACCCTTGATTCACCCTCATATCATCGTGAGAAAGAATACCACGTGTTTCCCGCTGCCTTCGACAGACGTCACCCCAAAAACGCGGCATCAGCCCGATTGACTACGCCCAGCCCAGCTTTTAGACTTGCCTCGCAATCCCCGGCACAATCTTATGCAATTCTAATCGCCAGACGTTCGTCGTCGATCATTCTATGGAGGAATTCCCAATGCGCCACGACCCGGTAAATATCTATGAATACGAAGCGATCGCTAAAGAGCGACTCGAAAAAGGACATTACGATTTCATCGCTGGTGCCGCCACCGACGAGATTACCCTGCGTCGCACCCGTGAGATATTAGACTCCATCGTCATGAAACCCCGGATGATGGTAGACGTGAGCCAACGTGACCTGAGCACCACCGTGCTAGGTGAGAAGATCAGCTTCCCGGTGATGCTCTGCCCCGCCGGAAACCACGGCGCTGCCCACCCGGACGCCGAACTAGCCACCGCTAGGGCCGCCGGAAAGGCCGACACGGTTATGATCCTCAGTTCCCACTCGGCCAAGACATTGGAAGATGTAGCCGAGGCCGCCACCGGACCCATGTGGTTCCAGCAGTATTTCTTCAAAGACCCTGAACTCACACTGAGCATGGCCGCCCGGGCTGAAGAGGCCGGGTATTCCGCCCTGTGTATGACCCTGGACGCCAAGATCGTTCCCAAACGGGAGCGCAACATGCGTAACGACTACGTGGGGCCGGTTTCCCCCAACTACGCCCACCTGGAACTGGGCACCCACTCTTGGCAGTTCGCCGCCGACGCCCCCGCAGGCCCCTCGGACATCCGAGACCAAGCCACGGTTTGGAGTGACCTGGAGTGGTTGGCTGGTAAGACCAAGTTGCCCATCATCGTCAAGGGAATCATGACTGGCGAAGACGGCCGATTGGCCGCCGAATCCGGCGCAAAGGCAATGATCGTCTCCAACCACGGTACCCGATATTTGGACACGACGTTCACTACTATTGAAGTGCTCCCTGAGGTTGTAGAGCATGTTGCCGGCAAGGCTGAGGTCTACCTGGACGGCGGCATACGCCGTGGGTCTGACATCTTCAAAGCCCTGGCCCTGGGAGCAGACTCCGTACTGCTGGGCCGTCCTCTCTTCTGGGGACTGGCGGTAAACGGAGAAGCTGGAGTCACATCTATGCTGGAGATGCTCCGGACCGAACTGGAAGCCACCATGGGCATCTGCGGCTGCCCCACCATCGACAGCATCAGCCTAGACGCCCTGGGCGGTATGTCACCCCT
>CAVODA010000186.1:0-3965 GCA_963694265.1 Dehalococcoidia bacterium | reverse complement strand
AGAAGTGGTGGAGAGCTATGGAGTCTATAACCTGTTGCGCGATCGCCTAGCCACGCCGTCCGTGTTTATCATCGACAAAGCTGGCAATATCCGCTGGAAATACATCGGCAAGAGATACACCGACCGCCCAACCAACGGTCAAATTATTGCGCCGTTGGAAGCCATTCAGGCAAGCGAACCTAGTTAGCTCGTAATCGCCGTCTAGCCGAAGAGCTCGTCCACTTTGCGCTTTTTCTCTTCGTCTGAATCACCGCCGCCTTGGATGGTCTCGTAGAACGCAGTGCCATATTCGCGGACGCGCACCACCACCGGCAGCGGCAGGGCATGACCGAACACCAGCGCCTGCTGCTTGGACTCCAATCGAGATAAGACCGAGCGGAGCGCCCGACTGCCCGAAGTCCCAGAAAGCACTGCGTCAATGTCTCGTTCGTTGTCCAAAAGACAACTGAACCTGGTGCCCACTTGGCTAAGAACTTCAGAGTCGATGCCGCTGGGTCGCTGGTCAATGACCATCAGCGTGACGTTGTACTTTCTGAGTTCTCTGGCAATGATTCCGAAGATGGTCTGGGAGGCGACGGCCGAATTCAAGAATTTGTGCGCCTCTTCAATGACTATCACCAACGGACGCGGTTCTTTGCCTGCCCCACCCATGGCCGATTCTTTGGCCTCGACATATTTGCGGTGTATGCGGCGGGTGAGCAGGTTGCTGACCAGGATGTAAGCGGCTTCATCATCGCCGTAGCGGCCAAACTCCAACACCACATGCTGTCCGCGTTCAAGGTGCTCAATCATCTGGGCGGCGGTGTCCACACGGCTGTGCTCCACCATGAACCCGTGGCGGGTGAACCGGCCCATTCGGTTATAGAGCGCGCGCAATGCGCCAGCGTTGACCTGCAGTTCTTCAGCCAATTCCAGCAACGAACCGTTCTTGCCCGCGTCTAAGAACTCCTTGAGCCAGTTGTCCTCACCGAATTTCTCGCGCAGGTTATAGGCGGCAGAGGCAGCAACTTCAGACAGGTTCAGCGACTCCCTAAGCAGTTCCACATCCTCTGGTTCAATGTGGTTGTACCCAATTTTCACCGTTTCGTCAGTTGAAAGCCCTCGTCTCCGAGAGTGTTCTTCATCCAGGGTAAATGTAGAGACTTTGGCGCCGAATAGCTGTTTCAGGCCTTTGACCGTTACACCCTTGTCGGTGTCCTGGCCCTGCCAGCCGTATTCGCTGTGCATGTCAAATATCAGCGACGACGCCTGGCCACTCTGCACAATGCCCGTAAGCAACAACCGGGTTAAGAAGGTCTTGCCGGTGCCGCTCTTGCCGAATACGCCCATGGACCGCTTGACCAACTCTCCCAAATCCAGGCAAAGCTTGGTCTCCATATCGAGGGGGCTGCCAATCCAGAAATTCCCGTCTTCCTCGCTGCCGAAGACTGTTTCAACATCCTCTTGGGAGGCGGTGTACGCTCGTGAGAAGTGGGCGGGTATGCTCTTGGCCGCCGCCGGGCCTTGCTCGTCTCCAACCACGTCCGGCAGGGTCAATTGGGGCAGCACTGATATTGTGCCGAAAGCCACGGTTCCCTGTAGCGCCTGAATGACAAACGGGTCGTCTGACGGCAATGGTGTGAATTTCATGCGTGGGTCGGTGCTGCCCAAGCCAATGTCAGTTACCACACCAAAAAAGCGGTTGTCGGTGCCCTGAAGAGTCACAAATGTCCCGACTTTTATCTGCTCCACTGAAACGCCGGGATCCAGCCTGACTTCAACGCCGTTGGAGACCGAGCCCTCAATGACCATTCCCAGCGGCTGGCCCCTTTGGGCAACAATCTGATGAGAGTCTACGCCGTTGGTTTCCGGGTTGGAATTCCCATTTGATTCCCGGTTTAAATTATTAGGCAGCGTCACGGTGAGATTCTCCGCAGGATGGCATTCAACCGGGCAACGTCGGCAGCTAGTTCTACGGCCAGCGTCCGGCAGGCTTGAGCCAGAAAATAGTTTGGCTGGTCATGGGAAGTGGCCGCTTGGCGAATGCAAGCGCCCACGATCTCGTCGGCGTGGGAAACGTCAGAATTGAGCAGCAGCCGCAGCAAATCTAGGTGGCTGGTGAATCCGGCTATCTCCTCCGGGCTGCAGGCATAGACGAACGAATGGACGCGGGGTGGCCTTGGCGGTAGGTACTGCCGGGTAACGCCGTCTTCTATGTGGCCGGCGATATAGACTTCAAACCTGGAAGTGAGCAACCGGGCCAGTTGGGGGTTGTCTCTAATGACATCTTCTTCAGAGTCGGCACCTTCGCCCCTGGCCAACACCGGGCGGGCCGAGTCCAACGGCTCGGTGGTCACGGTACCAACAACGCCGTAGATGTCTGGCGAGTCGGTGCGTACCAGTCCGCCAAGTGCCGGCGCGCCTTCTAGCTGATAGCACTGGGCCATGAACGAGGTTGAAGTGGACTCTACTACCTCTCCCACCCTGCGTTCCATCAACTGGCCAGTGCCATTTCCGGAAGCTGTGGTCATCTAACGAGCACCGAGGACACAGCAGCGCCGATGCCTGTGTGATTCGCCCCGAACTTACGGCCCATCCTCAACCCTACCTCTATAATCCCACGCGCATAACTTGAGCCCAATCAGTCTGAAATAGAATGACTGAAACTCATGCTGGCAACGATATCACAATATTTAAACTGGCTCCCGGTGTCAATGTCACCGGGAGCCAGTTTGTGTGCTTAATTTGGGGCCGCCTGCAGGTTGTTTGCTAGCTAGTTTAGTGAAACCGGCAGGTCCTTTATGGAACGGAAGGTGATGCTGGGCTGGTACTCCATATCGTGGGTTTTCAGTTGCAAATTGGGGTACCGATCGGCCAGTGCGCTAAACACCTCTTGCCCTTCAACCCTGGCGATGGTCGCGCCCAGACAGTGGTGGACGCCCGAGCCAAAGGCCACGTGGGGGTTGGGCCACCGGGTGATGTCCATGGTGTTTGGGTTCTCAAACTTGTTGGGGTCGCGGTTTGCGGAGGACATGAACCAACGAATCCGGTCGTTTTTCTTGATCTGCTTGCCGCGCATCTCCACGTCTTCGGTGGCCAAACGCTGGATGGACTTCACCGGGGAATCGTAACGCAGAGCTTCCTCAGTGGCGCGGACCATTAAACCCTGAGGGTCGCTCTTCAGCATGTTCCACTGGTCTCGGTTGTTCATGAACGCCAGCGTCCCGTTGCAGATCAGGTTAATGGTAGTCTCGTGACCCGCCAGCAGCAGCAATGACGTATTCACCAGCACCTGTTCGCGGGTGAATACACCAGATTTCTCGCCGCTGGCAAGCACAGATATAAAGTCATCTTTGGGGTATTTGATCCGCTCTTCGACCATGGGGTTCACGTAGTCGACCATGCCCTTCATGCCTTCGGTCAACTCGCGCATCCGGTCCGGTTCGCCGCGGCCGATGTTGAGCAATTGCTCAGCCAGCATGCGGATATGGGGACGCTCAGATTCGGGCACGCCCATCATTTCGGCAATGACTAGCACGGGTAGAGGCACCGCCAAATCCCGCATCAGGTCAATCTCTCCGCCCCTAGCTTCGGCATCATCCAGAAGCTGTTTGATGGCGGATTTCACCAAGGGACGCCACTCTTCCATCGACTTGGGAGTGAAGTAGCCGTGTACCACCTTCCGCATCTCGAGATGCTCCGGTCGGTCGTACTGGATGAATTGTTTACCGTTAAAGGCCCGCACGTATTCGTACAGTTCGGTGTCAGACTCGTAGATCGCGGGGTACGCCGGCCTTGGGTCATTAACGAACACTGAGCTGGAGAATTGTTCGTGGTTACGGGTCAGCCAGACCAGGTCATCGTGCCTGGTTATCACCCACAATTCGTAGAGTTCATTCCAGTGTACCGGGTCTTCATCTCTGATACGACCGTAATAGCGATAGGGATCCTGAATAACGTCTGCGGTGAACATATCATCGTTGATA
>CAVODA010000185.1:0-3983 GCA_963694265.1 Dehalococcoidia bacterium | reverse complement strand
GCGTTTTGGTAGGTCTTCACGGCGAAGATAACCAGGTCTGCAGGGCCGACTTGCGAAGGGTCATCGGTGGCGGCGACCTTAACTGTGAAGTCGCTCTCCTGCTGGATTAGCTGAATCCCTTTTTGCTGAATGGCAGCAAGGTGTGCGCCTCTGGCAATCAGCGTGACGTCGGCCCCGGCCTGTGCTATCAGCGCGCCGTAACAGCCGCCAATACCACCGGCCCCCATGATTGCTATCTTCATGAAATATCCATTCTGGATGTTGCCAACCGAGGCATGTTAAATGACTCCGTCGGTCTGCATTTGTTCCAGTTCTTCCGCGCTTACTCCACCAATGGAGCGGAGTATCTCGTCGTTGTTGGCGCCCAAGAAAGGCGGCTCAATGTTTGGGTTGTCGGGTCCACCGGCAAACTTGATGGGAGTGTTGACCGTGCGGAAGATGCCCCCCAGATTGTCGCCGCCGTTGACGAACATTCCCCGGGCTTCTAGGTGTGGGCATTCGTCCAGGTCTTTCTGATCCTGCACGATGCCCATGGAATAGCCGATGCCTGTCAGTTGCTCGGCCACTTCTTCTTTGGTGCGAGACGAAGTCCAGGCTTCCAGCTCGGGCACAAAGTTGTTCATATAGAAATCGCCGCTGACGCCAATGCCCAAAAAACGGTCGTCGTCAATCAGGTCTTCCCGGTCCATGAACCGCCAAAGCGTCTTCCATTTTTCGGGGCCACCCGCGCCGGCCAAGACGACATAACCATCTTTAGCCTTCAGGGCCAATTGGGCGCTGAGCATGTTGCTTCGTTCCCGACCGGCAATGGTTCCTGTGGCCTGATAGAAGGGCATGGTGCTGGTCATATGGGTTGCCATGCAGTCATACATGGCCATGTCTACGAATGCGCCTTCCCCGGTGCGATGCCTCGCTTCGAGGGCCATCATCACTCCCAGGGCTGACCACACTCCGGGGACCGAGTCACCAATGTTGTCTCCCACCATCTGGGGCGCGCCGCCAGGTTCTCCGGTTACCGCCATCCAGCCGCCCATGCCTTGGACACAGGGGTTGTTGGCGGGCCAGTTTGAGTATGGTCCGGGCGCGGGCCCATCCGGGTCTCCGTAGCCAGTAATGCTGCAATAAATCAATTTGGGGTTGAGTTCTTTTAGAACGTCGTAACCCAGACCAAGTCGCCCTAGCGCCCCTGGACCCCAGTTGTCCAACAGGATGTCAGACTCTTTGACCATACGTTCAAAGGCGGCCTTGCAGCGGGGATCGCGCAGATCCAGGGTGATGCTCTTTTTGTTTCGGTTCAGTCCTAGATAACGCGCGCTGACTCGGCCGCCGTCCGGGCCGTCAATGAAAGGGCCGTTACCTCGGCCACGTTCTCCGTATCCGGGGCGTTCTATCTTGATTACTTCGGCCCCCATATCGCCCAGAATCATCGAGCAAAAAGGCCCGGCGACGATATGGGTAACGTCCATGATCCTGATGCCTTCTAATGGCAGCGAAGGAGTACTAGGTCCGGTTGTCATGATTTAGCTTGCCGACTGAAATTTAGAGGTGTCTAGACCCAAACCCTGTGCGCCGAAACGCTTGCCGTTTTCAACGTACCGGGCAGTGGGGTTCTGTAGTCGCTCGGCCTGCTTCTCAGACAGGGGGCGAATCTTGCCGGGTACGCCAATGACCAGGGAGTTGGCGGGCACATGGCCCCGAACAATGGCACCTGCGCCAATGAACACGTGGTCTTCAACATCGGTGTCTTCTAGAAGAACAGCGTTGACGCCGATCAAAACGTTGCTGCCTACCTTGCCTCCGTGCACCACTGCGCCGTGGGTCATCAGCACGTTGTCGCCCAGTTCCAGGTGGTCGTCGGTGTGCAGGACGGCGTTGTCTTGGATGGAGCAGTTCTTGCCAATGATGATGTCGCCGTAGTCGGCTCTGATCACCGCGCCAGGCCAGATGCTGGTGCCTTCCCCGATGGTCACGTCACCTACGATGTAGGCGGTTTCACTAACGAAGGCAGACGGGTGGATGCGGGGGCTTTTTCCATCTAAAGGGCGAATCAAGACGTTCCTCCAACAGAGATATACGGGTTGTTCAGGCGGGTTGTGTAGGCGGGTAGTTCAGGCTATTTTGCGGGTCGGCTGTGTGCGGTTTTCGGCCCAGTTGCGAATCAAACGGGAACCGCGCAAGACGGTAGTCCCAGGCCGGAGATTGGCTAAGAATACACTCCCATGTCGAGAACCGCCACTTTTCGTGCCTGAAATGGCCATTTTACGGTACTTGGTCTAGAGTCCAAATATGCCGGTTATCCAGTCTGATCCAGCCACGCAGGCGTAGGCAAAGATTAGAAACTTTAGGACTTTGCCCACCCAGACCACAGCCAAGAACCCCCAAATGGGGTAACGGAGCGCCCCTGCGGCAATGCCTACGATGTCGAATATCGGGTTGGGAACCAGCGAAACTACGAATAACAGCAACCAATTATGGCGGCGCATACCTTCAGGCCGCATCCAACGTTCCAACCGCTGGTAAAACCGGTTCTTGGCCAAGATCTGGCGGCCGGTGTAACCCAGGTAGTAGCCGCTGAGTTCTCCCGCTGATTCAGCGGTCCCAGCAATAAGGCCAACCAGAAAAGGGTTCAGGTAAACGGCCGTGGCGCAGGCAGTGGCAAGGGCGGGCACTGGGATTACCAGGCCGGCACTGGCCACCAACGCGCTCAGGGCTACCGCGCCGTAACCCACCTGGGCGGTGCCAAAGTTGTCGCGTAGCAGCAGGGCGGCGACTATCCCGATGATGACAACGGTCAAGATACCGAGACGGATCAGGTTCTCCGGTCTGGTCCAATCCACTCTGGTTGTAAAACTAGCCGCGCGGCTGACGAACCGCATCAAGGTTTGGATTGACCAGGCTCAGCGGTAGTTGTGTTGAGGAAATCGGACACCAGCGGATTAAACACCGACGGTTTTTCCATCTGGGGCCAATGACCGAATTCGGGTAGCACCTGCACGTCGCATTGGGGCAGGTCTCTACGGGCAGCTTCGGCGTGGCTTACGGGGATGATGAAATCGTCCGCGCCCCAAATAACCATCAATGGCACTTCAGATTGCTTCAGCCTACTGAGGATCTGCCATTTTCGGCGCAATCCACGCAGGTTGATGCTGGATCGGATCGAGCGCACCGTGGCCATGCTCGCGCCGGGAAGCAGCTTGATTCGATCCATCTCCGGCAGCAGCTCTTCCAGAATGGCGGGTGGTTGGTAGAACAGCCGTTTGCTCAGGCCTATCATACTGTTCAGTTTGGGTCGGTAGACCATGTCTCCCAGTATGGGGACAGAGATGGCTCGGAGCAGCCAGGATACCTTCCGGCCTAACCCTGCTGAGTCAATCAAAACCAGCTTTTCCACAACAGTTGGGTGTTCCAAGGCGAACAACCCGGCAATCAACCCACCGGCCGAATTACCCACCAGCGAGAGTTTTTCTATTCCCAGTTTTTGACAGAAGTCATAGACAAAATCTGCTGCGGAACCTGGGTCATACTCCAAGTGGCTGGGCTTGTCCGACTCGCCAAAGCCAGGCAAGTCTATGGCGATCACCCGGTACCCGGCGTCGGCCAGGAAGTCGATGTTGCAATACCAGGATATTAATGAGTCGGCCAGACCGTGGAGTAACAACACCACGGGGCCTTCCCCTGCTTTCCCTGTATCAACATAGCGGACATTCAATCCCCAAACGCTGGTTGTGTTGTATTCCGCTCGTTGCATCGGCTCCCAGCCTGGCCCTTAGTTATTGCCGTGATTGTTGGACTAGTGATAGGCCTAGTTACGGGCTTTGTTAGTAGAAGGTACCGCTGTATCTGACGTCGTTTCCGGTTGGCTTGGCATTGGTCCGCCCATCTTGGTCAAGACCAAGGCGTCGGCCCCGGCGTCAACCAGTATATGGTCGCCGGATTTGAATTCCCCGGAAAGTATTCCCTTGGACATGGGGTTCTCCAGGAAC
>CAVODA010000184.1:0-3983 GCA_963694265.1 Dehalococcoidia bacterium | reverse complement strand
ACGGCACGTCCTGGGTTGTAGGCAACCGAGATGAAATTGGCTTCTATCTGGGCTTGGTCAACGGTTGCCGGGTCGCCGGAGCGGGGCGGGGAGAAATCGCAAATGATGGACGTGTGGCCCGTGGCTTCAAAGCAGCCCTCGGTGATTTTCACCAAAGCCGCACCTCCAGTAGTGTTCTACGGGATTGTTGTCTGGGTTAGGTAGATAATTTGGCCAAGTGTTCTTTGAACAGTTCGATGGACTTGCGTTCAGACATCCCAACGAAGTAACGGTAACCAATGATGTATTCCACTATGTCCCTGGCCATCATTAACAGGTGATCTTTGGGCTCAGACAAGTGGAACAAACTGTCAACACCGTCTTCCAGACCAACGTAAAGGGTATCCTCCACCAGCAGGGTTTCATCTTCGGTCATTTCTTTACGGCCCATCCAACGGGCAAAGATGAACGGCAGATTGGTCATGGTGTGCCATTCTTCGCCCAAGTCGTACCGGTGAGAATAACCTCTGGAACCACGGCGGCGTCGCAGGGCGTCGTCCCCGGAGATCACAAAGGCGTCATGTTCCTCTGCCATCTGCACGTAGGAGCCGGGTTTGCCGTTGTATTTCTCAGCCAGCAACACCTCAAACAGCATGCGAGTGGTCGTATCTGCAGTGGCTGCGGCAATGGTTGCCCCGTCAAGTTCCTCAATGGGTTTCTTGGAATAAAGCAGGTTGCTGCCGGATTTGTTGGAAGCGGAAAGACAAAAACCAGCTATGGGATTGCAGATGTCTTCTAACTCAAAGCTATCAACCAGGCTCACCGGGCCGGCGTTGATCTCGCCGTCTCGTAATGCCTGGGGGATGTCTTTGAGGCGCACGTTATTGAGGGTGATCCCACGGCGCTCCATATCGATGTAAAAGGGTTCAAAATTGAGGTCTATCACTCGGCCGACAACGGTTGGCATGTATCTGCACCACGTAAAGTTGGAATTTTTAGAAGATTCTATTTTTCGGGGCTCAAATAGAGACGCCCTTAGGCTCGCGTGCCTATGTGAATCGTTCCCTGATTTTAGGGGTATTGAAAAACACCGTCAAGACGACCATAAAGACAATAGGCCAACAACCTGACCTAGTCGTAAAAATAGTGCAAGACAAGTCCGCATAATCGACATTGGCGTAGCACTAACGTAAACTTGGATACAGAGGGATATTTGCGTACTTTCGTATTCATCGCCAGCTTATTCTTGCTTGCCTACTTGGTATTCTCTGGCCCTGCTGTTACCCGTGCCGACGAGGGTAACATCCTGGTGGTTGAGGCCAAAGCCGAGAGCAAATTCCCGGACGGGATAAAATTCTCCGTGATTACCAGCAGTGTCGACCGGATAGACGATATCCGCGTGTTCTTCAGCAAGGTGGATCAGGAGGGTCGCAGCGCCTATCGTTCGGTCGAGTTCGAGACCGGCGATCCCGGAGACAATGTGGTTGGCGAGTCCATTCTCCCCAGCGGTTCCGGCGGTGACTATTATCCCCCCGGAACCAAGATCGAGTACTCATTTGAAGTCCGAGACAACGCCGGTGCGGTGGTTCGGACAGAGCCCAAGGAATTTGTCTACGAAGACAGCCGGTTTGAATGGCTCACGGTTGTAGAAGACCTGATTACTGTTTATTACTACGGTGAATATGTGGTGGACCGCGCGGAGATAGTTCTTGACGCGGCCAAGCAAAACCTGCAAAAGATGCTGCCAGTGCTTGGCATTACCCCCACCGAGCCACTACGGATCGTTTCCTACAATAATTACCGGCATATGGCCTCCGCATTGCCTTTCCGCTCCCAGGCCGTCAGCGAGGGCTTACAGACCCAGGGAATGGCGTTCAGCAACGAGCGTGTGCTGTTGGTCCACGGCTTTGACCCCACGGTCACCGGCACTGTTTCCCATGAATTTACTCACCTGTTGGTCGGCGAGGCTGCCGGGTCAGCCATCAGCCAGGTGCCATCCTGGCTCAATGAAGGTCTGGCCGAGTACGGAAACGTAGACCCTACCGACGACTATGATGCTGCCCTCCGCTATGGCATATTCACCCGCCGAATCAAACCTTTGTGGTATCTGAACGCCTTTGGCGGCACGCCAGAAGACATCATTATTGCCTACGGCCAGGGCCGGTCAGTGGTCCAGTACATGATTGATACTTATGGGGAAGCACGCATGGCGGCGTTGTTCCCGGTGCTGCAGCGCACCTTGGATATCGACGAGGCGTTGCTAGAGGTCTACGGGCTGGATCAATTTGGCCTCGATTCTGCCTGGCGCACGTTCATGGGCCTTGAGCCTCTGCCATCCCCTGACGAACTGGCAACGCAGTTAGGCGAGTCATCCGCCAGCCCTGCTGAAGACACCCCTGGCGACAATACTGAAGACTCTGGGGACACGCCGGCTTCTGGCGACGCTACGGCTATGCCGGAAAGCACACCAGAAGCAGAAGAACCCGCAGCGAGAGCCGCCGGGGACGGTGATGAAGAGCCCGAAGGTGGTTCCAATTCGCCTGGTTGCAGTGTCCCCGCCAGCGGGTCAGGTGGCGCTCCCACTGGCATTGGCATATTGCTATTGCTGGGCAGTCCGCTTGGATTGGTAGCATTGCCCCGCTTGCGCCGTCGCTGGCCTTTAAACTAGCCAGATTTTAATCAAGCACTCTTTTCTACCTGAGTAGAACTGCGCCTATCGCCAGCGGGTCAGAGGATTAGCGGGTTAGCGGGCGCGCGGGTTGAAAGCATCATTCACTGCGTCACCCAGCAGATTGAAGGTGAATAGCAGCACCGAGAGGGTGAGCACCGGGAACAGCAAGAGATGGGGATTGGACCGCAACACCGAGATGCTGCCATTCTCAAAGATCATCAGCCCAAGGCTGGGAGTTGGCGGCTGAATGCCGATACCCAAAAAGCTGAGTAGTATTTCTGAGCCAGCTACAGCAGCGAGACCAGCTGAAACCGTGACGATCACCGGACCCATTACATTGGGCAAAACATGGCGAAATAGTATCCGTGGGGTGGTTGCGCCAATGGACCGTGCGGCCTCCACGTATTCGTTCTCCCGTACTTGCAAGACCTGACCTCGTACCAACCTGGCCATCCCAAACCAAGAGAAAATGGTCAATGCCATCGATAGCACCAAGTAGTCAACAACGCCGAGACTCACGATGTCGAAATTCACGACATCTTCTATTTCTCTGACCCATCTGGTGACCGGCGCCTTGACCGTGGAGATGATTATCAACACAAGGAAAATCTCAGGGAAAGCCGAAGTCACCTCCCCCACCCGCATAATCAAGGTGTCTATGTATTTGCCAAAATAACCGGCCAACAACCCCATGGTGATGCCAATGGCCAAGCTACCGGTTACCAGGGTAACCACGGTAATAATCACAGTGGTCCGCAGGCCGTAGACGATTCTGGTCATCTGATCGCGACCCAGCCGATCGGTCCCAAACGGGTGAGTAACGCTGGGTCCCTGCTTGGCAATGGACAGGTTCTGGTCGTTGTAGCCATATGGTGTGACCAGAGGAGCCAAAACCCCCGCCCCGTACATCACCACGATGATTGTTAAGCAGGCTACTCCGATCTTCTTACGTAGTAATCTCTGGAATGATATTGCCCAATAACTGCGGTTGGCCTGACTTCTTCTTCCCAAATCTGACTGCTCTACCTCGTTAAGAAGCATATTCGCCCCCAAGTCTAATTCTGGGGTCTAGCCAGGGGTACAACAGGTCAACCAGCAGGTTCGCAATCACAAACATCGTTGTGCCAATGATTATTACGGCGTTGATGATTGGGAAGTCCCTGGAAAATATGGACTCAATGAACAGGTTTCCGATGCCTGGAATACCGAAGAACCGCTCCACAATGAAAGAGGTAAACGCGATTCCGGCCATGGAGAAACCCAGCATGGTGATTACAGGAATCATGGCGTTTCTCAAGACGTGGCGACGCTGCACGACAAATTCTGATAGCCC
>CAVODA010000183.1:0-3984 GCA_963694265.1 Dehalococcoidia bacterium | reverse complement strand
ACCGAGACACCGGTACTGCAAACGGAGGTTCCCACACCGCGCCCGGCGGCCGAATGGGCATTGGAAGAAATCTCGGTCAATAAAGACACAGTCATTGTGTCTCTATTTCTTCACCCCACAGCAGCCGTCACAGTAAAGCTGGACGACAAGCCACCAACCAGGTTCGACGATGCTGTCGTCCCTGTCTTGAATTACGTATTCGAAGCTGTGCCCGCTGGACAGCACGATATACGAATTGAAGATGACATAGGCAACGTGGAAACCACTTCAGTGTTGGTGGATTGGACTAAACCCAGCGAGGATATTGCTCCGGATTGGCTGACAAAATGGCTGACCAACCTGGAAGCCGAAGCCTTGGATAACCCCCCCAGATCCATCACCAAATACCAATCTCAAGGTGAGACCGTCTACTACCTGGTGATGGAATGCTGTGACCAGTTCAGCGATCTGTTAGACGCCGACGGCGAGCTTATCGGCCACCCTGACGGCGGCATCACCGGCCGGGGCGACGGTGTGACTGTCTTCGACCCAACCAATCTCAAGGGTGAGGAAGTCTGGCTCGCCCCCTAATCGCTGGTTAGTCCCCTAATCGCCGTTGATCCAGGCTGTAATCAGGTGATGGGCAATGGCAATGGGCTGCGGCACAGCCAGGTTCTCGTTCTTGCCCTGTAGAGCAGATGCCACTTCGTCCCGGGAGAACCAACGGACATCGTTCATTTCGTCGGCGTCGAAGTTTATCTCAGTTGTGGCGGCGTCTGCGTGGCAACCAATCATAAGCGATGACGGGAAGGGCCAGGGCTGGGATGAGTGGTAACGCACCTGGCCAACCTGGATACCAGCCTCTTCCATCACTTCCCGAGCCACGGCCTCTTCAATGGACTCACCCTGGTCAACAAACCCGGCCAGAGCAGAGTAGGTGTTGGTCCGGTTCAGGCGGCCTCGGCGGGACTGCCCCAATAGACAGCGGTCGCCGTCAGATACCACCACGATGATAACGGGGTCGGTACGCGGATAGTTTTCTTTCTCGCACTTGGAGCATTTGCGCACCTGACCGCCGCGACCCATCAGGGTTTCGCCGCCGCAGATGGAGCAGAAACCGTTCACGTTGTGCCAGTTGACCTGTGCCCTGGCCTGAGCAACTATTCCGGAATCAGCGGGACTGAGAATATCCGTTACTGACCTGGCGTCCACAAAACGGAACCCATTCCCCTCACTAAGCTCTGCAACCGCTTTTTCCTGACCGGAAATATCCACTGTGAAATGGGCAGTGTCGTCCAAAAGTCCCAGGAATATGGGAGCTTTATCCACGCCTAAACGAGTCAAATCCGCCGCACTAACCCAGCCCAAGCCATCATCAGCGCCGCCGGTTCCCTTGTCGGCGACCAGTATATTCAGGTCCCTAAGGGGCAGGAATTTACTTGTGGAGTCTTTGCTTTTATCTGAGATCCATTCATCGTCGCGGCGTACTGTTTCGCCGCGGTCGACTGGGTTTCCCGAGTAAACGTGAGAGAAATTCAACTGTGAGTCCTTCAAAATCAATTTGTTGGCCCGAGTGGTTGCCGGAGTAATCGACCCTAGTTTATCCGATTTTACCGCTAATGTTCATCTTGCTGTGCGGGTGGCTGGTGGTTATCATGCGGCCAAAGTCATTAAACGCACCCATAAATCACCCGTCCATCAATCAGGAGTAAATAAATGGCACGAACACCCACAGCAACCAGAGACCAGGTACCAGAGAAATACCGAGCAGCCTTTGACAGCGAGGTCGCCATCAGCAAAAACGCCATGGAGAGCGGCCCCGGCTCGGTGATGATCAACAGCCCGGAGATGCGCAAACGGGCCAACCACCTTGTCTTCTACTTCAGAGAAGAATCTGAACTGCCGCAAAACATCCAAGAGATGGTCATGATCATGACCGCACGGGCCAAAGACTGCCAGTACATCTGGTTTGCCCACGCCGCCCGCGCCCGTAAAGAAGGCATCAGCGACGCTTTTGTCGACGCCCTACGCGACAAGAAGCCGCTACCCAAGCTGGAAGGAGCGGAGCAGATTGTGGTCGATTACGCCACCGAGCTGTTTGACACCAACCGGGTGAGCGACGCCACTTTCAAAACGGCCATCGACCATTTCGGAGCCCTGTTATTGACCGAGCTGACCACTATGATGGGCTACTACGCCATGTTGGCCCTGAACGTGAACGCCTTTGACGTGGACGTTCCGACCGGCGGGGAAGAGCCGCTGTTGGTCTAGCCCGAACCAGAACCGACTCGAACAAATCAAAAGCCCCGCCCATGAACTTGGTCGGGGCTTTGGGTATTTGACCAAGCCGTATCCCAGCAGGTAACACGGCAGAACCTAGCCCGCTCGTCTGCCTAACATATTTTATGTAATCGGTTATAGTGTCCCCAGCAAAATCTTGGGAGGAATAATGGTTGATCAATTAAGCAGGCCAAAAGACCAAATGGACGTCTATTGGTTTTCTGAGCAGGCCCAAGGCTATATATCCGATGGTGAGCTGGAAAAATTCGAATCGGGACGCCTGGCGTTCCCCAACTCCCATTTCGATCCTGAAAAAGCGCACAACCTCTACAACCAATACCACGAGCAGTACGCCCTGGCCGATGAGATAGGTTTCGACGGCATCATGACCAATGAGCACCACTCGGCGTATTGGTGCGGCAAACCGGCGGTCAACCTAGACGCCGCCGTGCTGACCAAGATTACTAAGAAGGTCAAAATTGCGATTCTAGGCAACGTCATTGCGGTCAATGACCCCATCAGAATGGCCGAAGAGATTGCAATGCTCGACTGCTATTCCGGAGGGCGAATCATCTCCGGCTTCGTTCGCGGAGGTGCCGTCGAGACACTGCAGGCCGGAATCGACCCCACCCAGAACCGAGAACGCTTTGAAGAAGCCCACGACCTCATCGTCAAATGCTGGACCGAGCCTGGCCCGTTTCGATACGAGGGAAAGCACTACCAATACCGGGTGGTCAATCCGTGGGTGATGCCCATGCAAAAACCCCGCCCTGACATCTGGTTCCCTGGCACCGGCAGCCCAGAGAGCGTAGTGTGGGCGGCCCAACACGGCCACCCCTACATGAACCTGGGGGCGGTCATGGAGACCACTGAGTGGCTGAAGCAGATCTACATCGACACTGCACTGGAAGCCGGATACAAGGCCGGCCCGGAGCACTTCGGCTATCTGCTCAAGATTCTAGTTGCCGACACCGAAGAGAAGGCCCAAGAAATAGGCCGACACTTTGTCTGGACGGAAGGACACCGGCAGAGAGGACCCAGGGAGCACGTGGACCCGCCCGGTTACCAATCACGGGAGGCCGTTGCGGTGAAACGCGCACGCCCGACCGGCGTCTTCGCCGGAAACATGGGAGAGGCCCAATCTTACGAGAAACAGCAAGAAGCCCGCGTGATCATTGTTGGCACACCAGACACCGTGATTGAAAAGCTGAAATACGTGGTTGAGAACCTCAACCCCGGTTATCTGCTGATCTACGGCAACGAAGGCCCCATGAAGCATGAAGATTCCATGCGGTCCATTGAACTGTTAGGCAAGGAAGTCATCCCAGCCCTAAAAGAGATCAAACTCACCCCGTACGACTAAACAGGTTTTCTTCGAAATTAAAAAGGCCTTCCATCTTCGGATGGAAGGCCTTTTTGTTAAGCCTGACTCGTCGCAATCTAGATTGCAGGCGCGGGTTTTTAACCCGCTGATCTAGTCCGCCAATTTTTCGAGCGACGCCAACACGTTAAACAGCCAATAAAATTTAACCCAGAAAAGTTATGGACCGAAACGAAGGTTCTTAACCAGCGACCATACGGGTTGGAAACCCGCCCCTACGGATCATTCGTGCAACCAACCGTCAGCACACAATAGGAAAATTCAAGATCAACCGGCCAGCCCATCTCTGTTTCCAAGTCTAACGCAAGCTTGGCAACTTCTTTAGCCTGTTCACTGTTTAGAGT
>CAVODA010000182.1:0-3994 GCA_963694265.1 Dehalococcoidia bacterium | reverse complement strand
AGGCCCAAGTCCTTGTAAAAGGTTTCAATGGCATCAGCGGCGGCAGCGGCGGCTTGTCGGTCGTCCATGCCTTCTTTCTTAACGCCCATTGCCAGGGCAAAACGGGCCTGACCGGCAGCGTTGGCCTCGGCGTTGAACCGCATACCGGGAGCGGTCAGGATGGAGTAGGCATCACCGTGGCCGCATTCGGCATAACGGGTGTCCAGCGAGTGAGCCAGAGCGGTGACCACTCCAAGCGCGCTACCGCCTGCTCCGGCGTCAGTGGCCCGGTTATAGAGAAACGCTGCCGCGCACAGGTTTACTCGCACGGTTGGGTCGTCAGGTTGGCTATTCACCAGCGGCAGGTTATCCAACAGCAAACGGAGTGCTTCCAAAAGGTCACTCTCCGCCAAGGGGTTGAGTTCGGTGCGCTGTAGTGACGAGGCCACACTGCTGAAACAACCGGCGGTGGCGTTCAGACACAGCCAGGGCGAAGCCGTGAGCAACGCTTGGTCATCCCAGACCACCGAAACCGGACGGGTCTTGGGATCAAATAGCTCAAGTCGGTGGCCGGTCTCCGGGTCGATCAAAGCCGTGCCCGCTCGGGTCATGGCCGTGGTCGCCGTTGTTAGGACGTTGAAGATTGGCAGCTTGGGGGCCATCAACCTGGGGCTGACTGGGGGTTTGCCCTCGGGGTATTGGGTGCACAGTTCTTGGGCCGTCCCCTTCTCCGCCAGCAAAATGACCATACCGCGAGCCGTGACCACTGCGCTGCCCCCGCCGAGCGCCACGATGCCGTCGGCGTCAACCTCTCGCGCTGCGGCAACGCCCTCTAGAACGGAAGTCACCGGAGAGCCGGTCTGGCCGCCGGAAAACACCCCGGCAACCCGCTCACCCAGAGACTCTTTCACACGTTCAATAAGATTAGTATTGTTTAGGATGGACTTGCCACAAACTACTAAGACCCGCTTTGACCGGAGTCGGTCAACCTCGTCCACCAATTTGCTGATGGCGTCCGGCCCGGCGTGCACCCGCACTGGGTAGCTGACAAATCTAAATGCGTCTGCGGCCAAAATATCTCTCCCAATCTGATAGTCGCGTTTATCCGCGTTTTAAGTTCCAAGGCTGAGGCAGTGACTAATGTTGCCATTGGAGTTATGTTTTGGCAACCGTGCCAATACACGTGGGTCATTGGTTATGCACAGTGGTAAACTCAATCCTGAAATGATGCCAGAGTTAAGTAAAAAAGACGAAAGCCGTCTGGTGCGCTACCGAGGCCAAAGCCTGCGCCTACTGCAGGATGCCATGGATGAGATACGCACAGGCCGCTGGAATCGCTGTGAGGAGCTGCTGTGGGGCAGCCTAACCCTGGCAGTGAAGGGCGTTGCCTTGGGCCGGGGCCGGGAGTTGGACGGATTAAAGGACATTGAGGAATTCGCCCTCGAAGTTGGCCAGGAGAACAATGACCGGCGAATTCGAGAGTCGTTCATGAAACTACGATCGTTTGGCGAAACGGCCGAGTTGGTCAATGAGTCACGTATTCGCGCTGATCATTTGGTCGCAACGCTGGAAGATGTCACCGGGGCGGTGGAAAAACTCTGGGACCTGGCACCCGGCGGCGATCTACTCAGCAAGTTGCTGCGCGGCGAACTAGATGGTCCAGACGAACTTGAAGAGATGGAAGGCGGTTCTATTAGATGAACTTGGCCGAGCGCGCGTTGATTAACGTGGATGGGCGTGGGCAGATAAGCTCGGGGCCGACTGTCGCCATCCACACCCACGGCTGCAAGCTGAACCAGTCCGACAGCGAAGTTCTGGCACGGCAGTTTCAAGAAGCCGGGTTCACACTGATCAAGTCGTCTTCCCAGGCGGATGTGGTGGTCTTGAATTCCTGCACTGTCACAGCCAACTCCGACTCCAAAGCCCGCCAGTACCTGCGCCGCACCCGCCGCGCCAACCCAAACTCTCTGGTGGTGGCCACCGGCTGCTACGCCCAGCGGGCATTTGACGAACTGTCGGCGATGGAAGCCGTCTCCCTGGTTTTAGACAATCGGCACAAGGACAGCTTGGTCGCCACTGTTGCAGCCAAACTAAACATGGCTCCAATACCCGTCCTAAGCCAAGCCCCAGAAAACGTGCCTGCGGCACCGCTGGAGTTGGTGCGAAGCCGGGCTATGGTCAAGATCCAAGAAGGGTGTGACCAGGTCTGCGCCTACTGCATCGTCCCCAAAGTAAGGGGACGAGAAAGAAGCATTCCGCCGGAAGAAATTATCGCCGAGATTAATTTTCGTTCGGGGATCGGCTGCCGCGAAGCTGTGCTCACCGGCACTCAACTGGGCACCTACGGCTTTGATCTACCAGACATCAATTTACAATCGCTGATCCAACGCGTACTGTCAGAGACGACGATTGACCGACTGAGGGTGTCTTCACTGCAAGCGCAGGAAATCACGCCGGAATTGTTGGAGTTGTGGAGCGACCCTCGCCTCTGCGCCCATTTTCACATCCCACTACAGAGCGGCAGCGACTCTGTTTTGGAATCCATGCGTCGACGCTATGACACGGCCCAGTTCGCGGAGACGGTACGGCTGGTACAAAAGACCATCCCCAACGCCGGTATCACCACAGATGTGATTGTGGGCTTCCCTGGTGAGGGCGTGAGAGAGTTTGCCGAGAGTTACAGCTTTGCGGAGTCCGTAGGGTTCAGCGACATGCACGTGTTCCCATACTCGATAAGACCGGGAACCACAGCCGCGCATCTGACGGATCAGGTGGCAGACGGTATTAAGAAGGAACGCACCGGGGAGATGCTGGAGCTGGCCGCCACGACGATGCGGGAGTTCCGGCTCAAGTCAGTAGGACAGACCAGGCCGGTGTTGTGGAAACCTGGTCGCCCGGCCAAAGGTGCGGTACCCGCCGAAGGATGGAGCGGACTCACCGACAATTACCTGCAAGTGCGGACGACAAACGACAGCAACTTAGGCAATGAGATAACGGAAGTGCGGTTGACCGGCTTAAACGGAGATTGGCTTCTAGCCTAAGTCATCTAGCAGATAAGACGCAAACGTCTTTCGCGGACTCCTTAGTGGCGACAGTCAAATAAAAAACCGGGACCAAATTGGTCCCGGTTTTCTTTGATTAGCCTAAAGATCTACGGGTCTGAGATAGCCCATCTCACCGCGGCGTTCCAGATATCCTGATTTGATATCGTGACCGTGGGAGAAGACCAAAAGCCAGCCCTGCTGCTCTGCCTGGGTCAACAAGTCCCGCTTCTGCTCCAGGGTTTTCTCCGGGGAGCTGTCAAAAGCGGAGATTGCCACCAGGTTCAAATGGTGCGCCGTGGGGACGATGTCTCCCAGGAATACCACCCTCTCGCCACCATGGTTGAACATGACCATCTGGTGGCCCTTGGCGTGGCCGTCAGTGACAATCACATTCAGTCCGGGCATGATCTCGGAATCGCCGTCCAGCAACTCCAGTTGACCCCGTTCCTCAATTGGTAGGAAGTTTTCAGATCGATGCGAGCCATTACAGCGCTCGTTGGGATTACATGCTTCTTCCCAACAATCTCTCTGAACGTAATACTTCGCTTTGGGGAATGTGGGCACCAAGTTGCCAGCCCGGTCCAACCGAGTGCAACCGCCCGAATGGTCAAAATGCAGGTGGGAAAGAACCACTGCACTGATATCTTTGGGAGTTAATCCCACGCCTTTTAACCCTTTAAGCAGGCGACTGGGCACCAGACCCAGGTTTTCTTTGTCTTGATCGATCTCTTTAGAGCCGATCCCGGTGTCCACCAGCACGTTTTGTCCGCCCACTTGTAATAGGAGACAATTCAAGCCAAGTGTCATCCGGTTTTTGCGGTCAGTGACCACAGTGTTCTCCCAGGCAACCTTTGGCACCTGACCGAACATGGACCCTCCGTCCATCTTGATAACCCCATCACTGATGATCTTCACTGCTGTAGACATCATCGTTACACCCCAACCCCTCATTCAATTTTAATTGAACGTTC
>CAVODA010000181.1:0-4006 GCA_963694265.1 Dehalococcoidia bacterium | reverse complement strand
AAGATAATTCAACTCTTGAAGGCTTGCAGGTGCTACCTGTTGCTCCAAACAGGTTCCAGATTCGTACTGGAATCCTGGCAGAGGACGATCCAAGACGGACGGGCCTGAACGAAGCCCTGGGAGAAGCCCACGGAGAGATATCTATCTTCAGGGCCGACACTATCGGGGAGCCGACTGCAGACCAAATGCAGGGCGTGCTGGATAACATCACCCGCCGCGTAAACAAGTTTGGCACTGAAGAGCCGATTATCCAGATATTTGGTGCTGACCGGCTCATCGTCCAGCTACCGGGCGCCAGCGGTTCAATAACCGAAGTAACACTGGCCGATCCAATATTGGCTGGAATTCCCGCCCCGGTTGTCGATGACGCAGATTCCATCGATGCCGATGCTCAGCCCGAAACCCCCGTTGCAGTCGCGCCAGAGGTGAAATCGCCCGACGAATTGGCAGCATTGCTTCCGGTATTGCTCACAGAGGCCGGGTACGAAGATTTTGAAATTGACATAGGCGATGCCCTGAACTTCACCATCCGTTCCAACACGGTGAACTCTGCATCCCAGAGCCGGGCAGCAATCGCCATATCGCAACAGATTGGCTCATTGTTCTCGTTCCGAGTGAACAGCGGCATCGACGCTGCCAAATCGCTGATTGGTCAAACGGCCAGACTAGAATTCAAAGAGCGAACCTGTGACTCGGCCGCTTGTAACACTTTTTCAGACACCGACTTGGGTCTGTCGGGTGATGACCTTTCCCGGGCTGAGGCTTCCGCGAACGCCATGGGAATCGGCTGGGTAATTAACTTGCAATTCAACGGTCGCGGGTCTGACATATTCTCAGATTTGACCCGCCGCATATCCACCACAGAATCCCAAGCCACCAAGCGGATCGCAATCATCATGGATGACCAGCTCTTACTGGCCCCGGTGGCGCGGGCTTGGATACGTGACGGACGCACCCAGATAAGCGGCGACTTCACCAGGGAAGAAGCCCAAACCAGGGCCATCCAACTGGAGTCTGGTCGTCTGCCGGTCCCACTAAAGCTGATCCAAGAGAGTGATGTAGACGCCCTGCTGGGTGAAGAATCGCTGAAGAACAGCCTAATCGCTGGTCTGGTCGGCTTGGCTCTGGTCTTTGTGTTCATGATCATCTACTACCGCATGGCTGGCGTGGTTGCGGCCTTTGCGCTGATGTTCTACGCCGTCATAGTTCTGGCCATATTCAAGATGATTCCCGTAACACTGGAATTGGCCCACATCGGCGGGTTCATCCTCTCAATTGGCATGGCTGTAGACGCTAACATTCTGATATTTGAGCGTATGAAAGAAGAGGTTCGCATTGGCCGGACACTGGCTTCCTCTATGGAAGTTGGGTTTAGTCGTGCCTGGCCGGCGATTCGTGACAGCAACATTTCCACCATGATCACCTGCGTGGTGCTCCTCTGGTTTGGTGACCGGTTGGGTGGCGGCCTGGTAACGGGTGTGGCCATCAGTCTGTTTATCGGTGTGGCGGTCAGCATGTTCACCGCCGTGGTTGTCAGCCGTAACCTGTTGCAGTTGATGGCCTGGATTGGTCTGGGTAGACGGATAAACCTGTTTACGCCAGAGGCATTGCAGCGCACCGGACCGAATACCGTACAGACCTCGGCCCCGAGAGGAGGACGCTAATGTTAGATATCGTCGGCAAACGGGGTTGGTTTTTCCTGTTCTCAGCGCTAATTATCTTGCCTGGCCTTATCTCCATGATCATAGCGCCCGGCTGGATCACTGGAAACTCTGGCCTGAAGGCAGGCATCGACTTCACCAGCGGTTCCGTGATGAACGTTTCATTCGCCAACCCAGACATTGATGAAGAAGACATTCAGGCACGGATGAACGAACTTGGTCACGATGAGGCCTTGATTCAACGTATCGGCGGAAACACATTCTTCATCCGGACCGTGGTCTTAGATGAGGCCATCGGCGACGGTCTCTCAGAGCGTGAGACCATTGAGCGGGGTCTGGAAGAATTCTTGGGGCTGGAAAGAGACCGGGTAGAGTTTGATACAGTCTCACCTATCGTAGCTGAAGAAACGATCAAGACGGCCTTCTATGCCCTGATTGCAGCATCGGTGTTCATCATGTTCTTCGTTTGGTACGCCTTCCGCCGGGTACCGAAAGCCCACCGGTACGGGGTGAGTGCCATCCTGGCATTGGTCCATGACCTGCTCATAATCCTTGGGATATTCTCGATCCTTGGCCGGGTCATCAACCTTGAAGTGAACTCCATGTTCATCGTGGGGTTACTGATTGTGGCTGGTTACAGCGTGAACGACACCATTGTGGTGTTTGACCGCATCCGAGAAAACGTATCCCGGCATCCAGACCGCGACCTGGCACCCATGGTCAACCTGAGCATCATGGAGAGTATGGGACGGTCGCTCAACACCAGTATCACAACCCTGGTGGTGCTGATGGCCATGCTATTCATCGGCGGTAACAGCATTAGAGAACTACTGCTGGTGCTGGCAATTGGCGCGTTGGCTGGAACCTACAGTTCCATCTTCATCGCCAGTCAGTACTTGGTCATGTGGGACCGGGGCGAGATTGGTCGGTTTTTCCGGCGTGGCCCTGCGGCTACGGCTTCCTCGCTGTTGCACCTGATCGGCATCGGACGCTAACTAAACCAACAGACGACTAATCAAAAAGGGCCACCAACTTGGTGGCCCTTTTTGATTAACCGTTCGGTAGCAACACCACCCGCCCGATTGGTGTTCGCTCCGAAACCAACCGGAACGCCTCACGCGCTTGTTCCAGCGGCAATTTGATATCCACCACCGGGCGCATCTTACCCTCAAGCACCAGTTGACCAGCTTGCTCCACAGTTGCCCGAGACACACCAGACGTACCCAGCACTTGCGCGTCTCTGAAGATGATCTCTGCCGGGCTCAGCGTCACACTGTGACCCTCGATCTCCCCCAGCAATACCAACCTGCCGTACTGGGCTAGACACCGTAGTGTGGAAGGAAACAACGCCGACCCCACGGTATCTATCACGGCATTCGCTCCCTCGTCTCCGGTAATGGCCATCACCAACTCTGCGAAGTCGAGACCTTCGTCGGCTGGGACTTCTGCGGCCAAAACCTCAGACGCACCCATCTCCCGCAGTAGGTCGATCTTGTCGGGAGATGACGACACCGCCAACACCGTTGCCCCCAGCGCCGCTGCTGCCTGCACTGCATGGATGCCCAGACCGCCCCCGGCACCTGTGACCACAACTGATTGTCCGGCAGTCACCTGGGCCGTCTCACGCACAGCCTGTAGCGCCACGCCCATGGGGCAGGCCAAGAGCGCGGCACCCACTGGGTCTATCCCGTCTGGTATCTTGACCAGGCTGTGCTCAGATAGAGCCACAAATTCGGCGAAACCGCCGTTACGTCCGTGGCCAATGCCCTGACCCTGCCGGCATCGATGCTCGCGGCCATCTGCGCAGCGGTCACACTCGCCGCACGCCTCCGTGAGAATGCTCACCACCTTGTCGCCTGGCCGGAGACTGGTGACGCCGCTGCCGGTCTCTGTCACCACCCCGGAGATTTCGTGCCCCAGGATGATGTCTTCGGCAACTCCGCGTCGAAGTACGCCGGCCATGACCGACCGGTCATGATGGCAAAAGCCGCAGGAAGTAACCCGTACCAGGGCCTGCCGATAGCCAGTCTTGGGCGTGGGCACGTCGCGTATTTCCAGTTCTGGTGGGTTGCCGGGTTGTTTTATAAAAAGGGCTTTCATGGGGTTTTAATCAAGGCGTTTATAGATCTTTAATAAAAGCGTTCATATGGGAAGATTATATTCCTGGGAGCGTATACCGCCAATGCTGCGCTAACGTATAATTGGCGATGCCGATTCACCTGACTCAGGCACAAATGTGGGCTGGTGATTCGAGCATTCAGGATATTGATAGGACTGCAAATGAAGATAGGAGCCCACGTTTCCACGTCTGGTGGGATTAGCAAGGCAGTGGCTAGAGGCCAGGA
>CAVODA010000180.1:0-4028 GCA_963694265.1 Dehalococcoidia bacterium | reverse complement strand
AGCATGCCTGATTATCCGGCGGGTTTGTCGATCGGACCGCAGGACTTAACCGAACCAGGCCAAGCAGCTCCGCCACTAAAGGTTGTGGGTCAACTCAAGCTGACCTACATCGTTGCGGAGGGCTCAGATGGGATGATCTTGGTGGATCAACATGCAGCCCACGAACGGGTGTTGTTTGACCGTATCTGCGCGAAGAAAGGTGAACAGGAGCCACAGTCGCAGCAGCTATTGGAACCAATTTCGATGGAACTGTCGCCGGCACAGGGCGACACCTTGAAGTCCAACCAAGAAGAATTGGAACGGTACGGGTTTTCATTTGAACCCTTTGGCGACGGCAGCTATCTGCTGCGGGCAGTGCCGGTCATCTTCAGTGACGGCGATCCAGCCAAGTCGTTATTGGACGTTCTGGATATGACAGCCTTTGAGGGGTTGGTGCGGCAGAAAGAGGATGTGACGGCGGCGTCGATAGCCTGCCACGGGGCAATCAGAGCGGGGAAGTCATTGACCGAGCCAGAGATGGTGGCGCTACTGGAACAATTGGAAGCAACGCCCAACCCTCATACTTGCCCCCATGGGCGACCAACCATGGTCCATTTCAGTTCCATGCACATGGAACGGGAGTTTGGCCGCCGTTAGGCCCTTCGGGCGTTTCGCAATAGTTCCTTCCCCCGAGACGAGGGAAGGCCAGGACGGGGGCACTGCCCCATAGAGCTATCCCTGGAGACTAGGAGCGGCGGGGGTCTTGGCGGGGATCGGAGGCCGGATGGAAGATGGATTCTTCACCGGGGAATTCTTGGGTGGCAGCCTTTTGCTTGTCGGAGCGAATGCCCAACATGCCAAGTGGTCCACCTACTAAAGCCAAAGCGGCGGCGCCCAAGCCCATCTTGGCTAGGAAGCTACGGCGAGTCTGGCCGGATTTCTTTTGTGGTTCAATCTCGTTGCCCAAGGTTTTCTCCTACCAGTGAGCCCATACACGGGCTGTTGTTGCCTTGTATTCCCTCATAAGTCCAGGGACAGGTAGATTGTACAAGACGGTTGGGGATTTGCAACACTACGCACACCGTCTAATTGCCGGTCTTCTTGTTAGACTTCCGGGGCTGCTTTAAGTAGTGCTATTAAGGTTCAGGCTGACCAGAGGTGTCTTCGAGTACCATTTGGGCCACTTGAATGCCCATACGAACTGAATAGTTGGTGCCACGGTCTTCTGGGTATATCTGGGTGGTATTGGCCAGGTAGAGCCCGTTGAGCGGCGTGCGGTGCTCCGGAATACCAGCCTCGTAGTTGATGCCGACAATGGGCTGGGCTCCATCCAATCGGTGATGGTGGTATTCAATGACCCAGGACCGATCAAAGTCCGGATTGATTTTCTGCAGGTGGGGCACGAACAGGTCCATGAGGTCTTCGGCAGACATCTCGTACAACTCGCTACCCCGGTTGGGATAGTTGCTGATGTAGAGAATGTGCTTCCCACCGTACAAATCTTTGTCGATCATGTTGGTGTGCTCAATCAGGGCAACGAACGGCATGGTGGGGTCTGCGATGTTCATCCAATATTTGTTGGTGAAGGGTCGGTCCATCACCAGTACCATCAGCACCGCCGACAGGTAGTTGATGCCTTCCAGTTTGTCGGTGTATTCCTGAGGCATCGGTGGGGCCAGCCTCGTGAATACGTACGATGGAGTGGTGGCGATGACGGCATCATATTCCCGCCGCTCCGGCTCGCCGCCATTGATCTGCACTTCCAACGTGGTGGCTGATCCGTCAGACTCGATTATCTTGGAAGCGGACGAAGATGTGTGTAGCTGGCCGCCCTGCCGGACGATGTGCTCAGCCAGGACGTCAATCACCTCACCGAAGCTGCCCATGGGGTAGCCCAAGCGCTCCACCTGGCCGGCTCCCTTACGTGACGCCACTCGCAGCGTAACTTTGTTCCAGATCCAGGTCATACCGATCTTGTCGTGGTACTCGCCAAACTTGCCACGCAGCAGCGGCTCCCAGATGACTTCGTAGCCCTTTTCCCCCATGTGACTGGTCAACCAGGATTGAGCTGTGACCCCTTCAAACTGTTTGTATGACTTTGTTTTCTGAAGCTTTAGCGTCCAGAATCCGACCCTGATTCGGTCTAAGATCGGCAACGGTTTAAATTTTAGGAGGTCCATGGGGTTGGCGAAGTCCCAGATATTTCGACCGTGGTAGAACCCAACACTGGACTCAAGCCACTCGAGTTTATTGCCCAGACCCAGCTCTTCGATCAGTTCTGTAATGCTGGTATCGCTGATGAACAGATGGTGATAACCACGCTCCAAGCGGCCACCGAACACGTCAAACGTGGAAGCCTGACCGCCAAGAAAGGGCGCAACTTCAAAGACTTCTGCAAAATGGCCTGCTTTCGTCAGATGATGGGCTGCGGCCAGACCCGCCACGCCGCCGCCGATGATACCAACTCGCATCAGTCGTCCTCTGCGGCGGTTTCGCTGGCCAAGCTGGTTGTCGTTTCCAGACTGCCGGCCCGACTGGCAGAACTCAGATCACGGAGGGATAGATTACTCCTCCAGAGCAGGGCCAGGCCCACTAAGTTGACCGGCAACCAGAGGGCCACCAGGTGGACAAACCCACTGTAGGCACCGGCTAGGGATGCACCGACCCCCAGAGCCATCAGTGTCTGCTGGGCCACTATCTCAAAAGGCCCAATGCCGCCAATAGCGCTGGGCACTGAGGTCGCGAGGTTGGACGTAGCGGTCAACAGCAACACCACTAGTATCAGAACGCCCACCGAATCGAAATGTTCGTCGATGCCAAAGGAGTAGGCCAACATGAAATACATGGAGCCTTCCAGCAGCCATACCGGCAACGAATATATGAACAGGGAAAGGTGCTTGGTGGGCGAATTCAACACGGCCAGCCCGGTGACAAAGGTCCAAAACAGCCCTTTAATTTTGGGTCTAACGCCGGCGGGGAAGATGTTCAACCAACCTTCCATCCGCTTGGCAAAGGCTGGTGAACTGCCGAGCAACGTGAAGACTGTCAGCAACAGGGCAAATGCTGCAATGGCCGCGATTAGGAAGACGACTCCGGCAGTCCGGGAAACATCGGAGGTCCCATCGAATACGCCCAGTAGTAGCAGCCACGGTGCGGCAAGGGCCGCGAACGCCAGGAGTGTTATCCCGTCGTAGACACGCTCTACGGCAATGGTTGCTAGGGCGGAACTGGTGTTCAGGTTCTCCCGTCGGGCCAGGTGGTAAGACCGGACCAATTCTCCCAACCGCACCGGCAGCAGATTATTGGCCATGTAGCCGATGATCACCACCGGATAAAGGCGGCGCACCGAAATGATTCCCATGGGTGCCAACAGAAACTGCCAGCGGATGGCACGGAACAACACAGCAACGAAATAAACCGCAATCGATGGTGCCAACAGGAAATAGTTGGCATCTCTGAGGGAGTCTTTAAGATCGCTGAGGTCTACCTGGTACAGAAGCAGCAGCAACAACCCGACGCTGATCGCACCTCCCAACCAGAATTGCCATGTCTTGGAGAACAACTGCAAAGTACCTTTTAGGTTTTTGAACCAATCCAATCAACCGCAATTGATTGGCTACGGGAATCAATTTGCCGACTGAGCGTGTCGATTGAATAATTAGCCTTGAATCAGTATACCTGTGGCTTTTAATCTTGAAAATCGTATCTGGGTGAGCCCACTGGTAATCAAGGATCTTGGACCAGGTCAAATGTGTAATAGTCTCCGGTGAACCAGTCTTGCTTCAAGTCTCTGAATATCCAATAGCCAAGGGCGTTGCGCCAAGCTCCACGGCTGCTGACCACATCCTTGAAGAACCCCAAATCTTGTTTGATCTCGTCCCGCCACAGCTCGTCCTGGCGGGCTTCCGAAGGACGGCGGTAGGTCTCCGGGAACCAGAGCAGACTGCGCAACTTCTCGCTCTTGGTGTACTCAAGCAATTCAGTACCCCGACGATCAGCGTGGTTCGAGTTTAGTATCAGCGACGTTGGTTGGAACTCATCAGCTGCCG
>CAVODA010000179.1:0-4029 GCA_963694265.1 Dehalococcoidia bacterium | reverse complement strand
CAGCCGCACAACCGGCCAGTCAACGCCGACCGGCCCAGGATACTGCACCCATCTCTGAGCTAGGCATAAAATGGTTGGCCGCAGTTAAAGTTTTGGGACGCCATAAGGGCAAGAAATACAACCTGGGAGCCCTGCTACGAGACTGTAAGGGGAACGCTGTCTCCCTTGAAGAAAACACCCTGGTATTGGGCTTCTCCAACAAAGCCAACCTGGAACGGATGCAAGAGGAAATGGAAGACCCGGGCTCGCGCCGTCAGGTGAGTGAGGTTGTGACTGAGGCCTTTGGTGCGACCTACGAATTCAGGCTCACCATGGCCAATGGCGGGGCCACCGCCAACACCGCTAAAACCGCGCAACAGAGTTCCCTGGTCCGTACGGCCCTGGGCATGGGCGCCAGAGTCCTAGAGGAGATCGAAGAATGAACCGCAACATGATGAAACAGGCACAGAAACAACTGGCCCAACTACAGAAGATCCAGGAAGAACTGGAGACTCTGACCGTTGAGGGTACCGCCGGCGGCGGAGCTGTGAAAGTTACAATGACCGGTAAACAGATTGTTGAGTCTGTGGTCATTGAGCCAGAGGCTGCCGAAGAAGTGGAACTGCTCCAGGACATGGTCTTGGCCGCAGTGAACGATGCCGCCACCAAAGCCCAGGAACTGGCCGCCCAGAAGATGGCCGTAGTCACCGGCGGCATGAACATCCCGGGATTCTAAGAGACCGGGCGGGCCGGGGTTTCGCACAAAAATGCGGCAACCAATACCGGCAACGCACTCTATAAATGACTCAAGAGAACATCTCCGGAGCAGCCCCTTCGCTGTCTCGGCTGGTTCAGGAACTCAACCGGCTGCCGGGCATCGGCCCCAAGAGCGCCCAACGCTTGGCGTATTACATCATTCGGCTGCCCGACGATGAAGCCTACGCTCTGGCCGACGCCGTGACCTCGGTAAAGCAAAATATCGTGTTTTGCGAGGAGTGTCAGAACCTGACCGACGCCTCACCCTGCCAGGTCTGCTCCGACCCTCGCCGTGACCAGACGATTATTTGCGTGGTTGAAGACCCTCTAGACGTATTGGCAATGGAGCGCACCCGTAGTTTCAGGGGCCTGTACCACGTGCTGCACGGCGTAATTTCGCCAATCAACGGCATTGGGCCTGATCAGCTACGCCTAAAAGAACTGTTCAGCAGGCTAGACCGACCAGAAGTGGCCGAGATGGTGGTTGCCACCAACCCCACACTGGAGGGTGAGGCCACCGCCATGTACATCCGCCGGCACCAGGGCAGGTCAGACCTGCGGGTCACCCACCTTGCCAGAGGTCTTCCCGTGGGCGGATCACTAGAATACACCGACGAAACCACCCTCACCAGGGCGTTTCAGGGCCGCCAAGAGATTTAAAGCCCCCGTTTTGAAAAGCCCCGTTCTTATCGGTCTTTAGAGGTTTTATAATCGCCTTCATGTTTGATCTGGAGCTCTAGCCATGGCCCCTCCCAGGACTTATCGCTGTGAATCCATCATCCTCAGCTATACACCGGTGGACGAAGCCGATCTGCTGGTCACTATGTATACCCGTGACCGAGGGAAGGTCAAAGCAATCGGCAAGGGCGCGCGTCGGGCCACCAGCAAGCTTGTGGGTCATCTGGAGCCTCTGACCGTGGTGAATATGTCTATGGCCAACGGCCGCAGCATGGACATAATCTCCCAGGCTGAGGTCGTCCAGAGCTTTTCCGAGCTCAAAGGAGACCTAGACGGCATCTCCAAAGGCCTGTACCTGGCAGAATTGGTTGATGGTTTTGGAGCTGAAGACAGCCCAAACCAAAATCTCTACCAGTTGATGATTGATTCGCTCACGGTACTGCAGGCCGACCCCGAATCAGACATGCCCCTGCGGTTCTTTGAATTCCATCTGCTCCAGGTGTCTGGTCTGATGCCGGAGTTGTACCACTGCGTTGAGTGTCGTATCGAGTTGGAGCCGGATGCCCACCGGTTCAGCCCCAACGTTGGCGGAACGCTGTGTCTGGAGTGCAACCCAGAGGATGCCCACTTACGTCCGCTGTCACTACGGGCCCTAAAAGTGCTCCGCCTATTGGATCGCAGCGGAATTAGAGCAGCTAGCAAATTGACCATGGATGACAGCCTGGCCGACGAATTAAAGAGCCTGCTATCAACAACTGTTAGCTACTGGCTAGGTAAAGAAATTCGTTCTAACTCGTTTTTAGAACGCCTACACAACGAATCCACTCCTGGGGTATACAAGTAGGAGCTAATAGCTCACTTTTGAGCGGGGCCCCCGGTTTCACGACTAAAAATAGGGCTACCGTTCCTTGATACAAAGGGTAAATTGTGTTTACCAAGATATTGATTGCCAATCGGGGCGAGATCGCCTGTAGGATCATTCGCACCTGTCAGAGGCTGGGTATAAAAACCGTCGCTATCTATTCGACGGTTGACCAGGAAGCGCTCCACGTCCAATTGGCCGATGAAGCCTATTTGGTTGGCGAAGCTCCCCCTCAAGACAGCTACTTAAACATGGCCAAGATTCTGGACGCCGCCAAACAGTCTGGTGCCCAGGCAATTCACCCCGGATACGGTTTCCTCTCCGAAAACGCTGATTTCGCCCGTCTCTGCCAGGAGTCGGGCGTTTGCTTTGTTGGGCCAGATCCAGGTGTTATGGAAAAGATGGGCGACAAGCTTCGCTCCCGTAAGCTGGCCCGCAAGGCCGGTCTCCCCATTCTCCCAGGCACCGATGAGGCTGTGGCCAACGAGCACGCAGCCACCAAGGCCTGGGAATTGGGTTTCCCGCTGATGGTCAAAGCTGCCGAGGGTGGTGGAGGCATCGGCATCCATATCATCGAGTCCCAAGAAGAATTGATGCCTCTGATAGACCGCACCAGGCAAATCTCAGAGAGCGCATTTGGCAGTTCTCGCCTGTTCTTTGAACGTTACCTGAAAGGTGCCTCGCATATAGAAGTGCAGCTCATTGGTGATCAACACGGCAATTTGATCCACCTCCACGAGCGTGATTGCTCCGTACAGAGGCGCAATCAGAAATTGGTGGAAGAAACTACATCTTCGGCCAAATTGACCCCGCAGTTACGGCGGAGGGTCTGTAAGCTGGCCACAAAACTAGGCAAATTCATCGGCTACACCAGCACCGGCACGGTTGAGTTTCTGGTTTCCGCAGACGGCACAGTTTTCTTCCTGGAGATGAACACCAGGCTACAGGTAGAACACGGCGTCACTGAGATGGTCACCGGGCTAGATTTGGTGGAACTGCAACTTCTGGTTGCCGCGGGAGAGCCGCTCCCAATCACCCAGGATGACGTCTCCGTGAATGGCCACGCCATTGAGGTTCGGATCTACCCAGAAGATCCGGAGACTTTCATGCCCGATTCCGGGGAAATAACAGACCTACACCAGCCTGAGGGTGAGCACATCCGCATCGACTCTGCGCTTTGCAACGGTTATACCGTTGAGTTAGACTATGAGCCGTTAATGGCCAAGATAATGGCCTGGGGCGAGGACCGGGATCAGGCGATAAAAACCCTGCAACGAGCACTCTTAGAGTTTCGGGTGGCAGGCGTGAAATGCAATGTTCCACTACTACGGGACGTGCTGTCCACCAAAGAATTCATCGCCGCCACCCACCACACTGGCTCCATGCCGATTTGGCTCGAAGAATTCCAGACCCGCTCCCTAAATAAATGCGCCAACGGAAAGATGAGCAAGAACGGAAACGGGCATAAAAACGGCAGTAAGAACGGCCAAGAAAAGGGCGAGCGCCAGATCGCTGCTGCTATTGGCGTTTCCCTGGCCATCGCACTGAAAACGGCCCAACCCCTTGCTACAACTGCCGACAGCCCTTGGCGTGTATACGGACGCCGGGAGCAACTCCTTTCCCGGTCGATGGGGAACAGGGGTTGGCGGTAACCACACTTAGGATCAAAGTCGGGGACAATTGGTACACCGTCGAAGTAGGTGAACTGACCCACTCCCCGGTCCAGGTCACCGTTGAAGGCGAAACTTTCCTGG
>CAVODA010000178.1:0-4030 GCA_963694265.1 Dehalococcoidia bacterium | reverse complement strand
TACACATAGGAGGCGTCGGCAATCTCACGTTGCAGGAACCCGGTCTCCAGCGCGGGAATCACCCCGCCCATATCGTCGATACGGCGGAAATACTCGTGGCTGGCCGCTTCAAGACTGTCGGTCATGGTCTCTAAGAAATAACTGCCGCCCAGCGGGTCCACGGTGTCGGTGATGCCGGTCTCGTGGGCAATTATCTGTTGGGTGCGTAGCGCCTGCAGTGCCGCTTCCTCGGAGGGTAGTGCCCAGGCTTCGTCCTTGCCATTGGTGTGCAGCGACTGACAGCCGCCCAGCACCGCCGCCATGGCCTGGAAAGACACCCGGACAACGTTGTTCTCCGGCTGTTGCGCAGTCAGAGTCTGTCCAGAAGTTTGGGCGTGGAAGCGCAGTTGGTGGGATCGAGGGTCTTTGGCCCCAAATGTGTCCTTCATCTCCCTGGCCCAGATACGCCGCGCCGCCCGGAACTTGCCCACTTCTTCAAAGAAGTTATTGTGCGAGTTAAAAAAGAAGCTCAGTCGGGGCGCGAAATCGTCAATTTTAAGGCCCCTTTCCAGGGTCTGGCGGACGTACTCAAAGCCGTCTGCCAGGGTGAAGGCCAACTCTTGGATGGCGTTGGAACCAGCCTCGCGGATGTGGTAGCCGCTGATGCTGATGGGGTTCCAGCGGGGAACGTGCTTTGCGCCAAACTCCACGGTGTCCACCACCAGGCGGACCGATGGCTCAGGCGGGAATATGTACTCGTTCTGAGCGATATATTCTTTCAGAATATCGTTCTGGATTGTGCCGCCTAGTCGATCCAGGGAAGCGCCCTGTTTCTCGGCCAGCGCGATGTACATAGCCCAGATGATGGCGGCTGGACTGTTGATGGTCATGGAGGTCGTGATCTCATCCAGTTTGATCCCCTCAAAGAGGGTCTCCATATCGGCCAGAGAGGATACTGCCACGCCACAGGTGCCAAACTCGCCGGCCCCACGTGGATCGTCAGTGTCATAGCCGTAGAGGGTGGGCATATCAAAGGCTACACTCAGCCCGGTCTGACCCTGTTCCAGCAAGAACTTGAACCTGGCGTTGGTCTCTTCAGGTCGGCCAAACCCGGCAAACATGCGCATGGTCCAGAGTCGGCCCCTATACCCGGAGGCATGCACTCCTCTAAGGTACGGAAACTCGCCCGGCATCCCCTGGTCGGTCATATAGTTGCCAGATGCGGTGTTCTCAGGGGTGTAAACCTGGTCTACTGTTACCTGAGAAGGCGTCTTGAACGAGGGTTTACGCTGAGTAGAGGCGTCTTGCTTATCTCGCCAACGGGCACTGGCTTCCCGTAATTTATCCATTTCTTGGGGGGTGTCCAAGGGCTACCTCCGGTCCGTGACCTGCATCTTAATTGACTAAAATCCAGTCTACGCACCCCCCCAATACGTGTCAACGAACCGGCATAGCCGGGTTTTGTGGGGCGGTGTCATTTTCCAGGAGTTTGGTTGCCCGCTCGTAAATTGTAGTGAGTAGGGTTAATTAAATAGAGGCTCTGAAGATCCGCAAAAAATAGAAGGCCGAGCCGGGCCTTTTATTTTGGTTGCCAGAGGTTCCAGGGGGCTTAGGCGACGATGTCGCCCTTAGTGCTGTTGACGATGGCCACTAGCTCATCATGCTCGCCTTGTGGTACGCCAAATTTCTCAAAAGTCTGATCCAAATCGACCATGAATACGTCTCACTCGGGGCCGGTGATGTTGAGATGGTTGTGGGAATCTCCCATCGACATGGCTACGGGGGGTCTATACAATGGCTAGCCGCCGGGCATCTGGGGCGTGTTTGGGTAACTAAATCCGCCAAGTTGGTGCCTGATTAACTGATCTGCCAGTTAAACCGGGGGTTAAGAATCGGTGAGGCGGACGAAACGGCGCTTGCCAACCTTAAGCAGGTCACCGGCTTGGAGCAGGTAGCCAGCGTCATTGCCGGTCACTGGCTGCGAGTCGCCGTTTTGGGAGATGCGCTCGACAGCGCCTTGGGCCAGCAAACGCTTGACCTGGGCTTTACTGGGGGCCAGTTCCGCCGCCAGCATCAAGTCATCCACCCTGATCTCGTTGCCGCCAACGACGCCTTGACTGCGTAGAGCAGCCAGAGATAGTTCGGGGATGTCCGTGGGCAGGCCCTGCCCCTGCACCACCTGCTCAAAGTGGGCTTGGGCCGCATCGGCTGCATTATTGTCATGGAACTGATTGGTGACGTCCCAAGCAAGTCGCTTCTTGGGCTCCATTGGGTTGATAGAGTTGTCTTTCAGAGCTGCAGTAATCTCCGCCAACTCGGTCATTGGAACATCAGTCAGGTACTCAAAGTAGGACATAATTTGGTCGTCGGACACAGACATTAACTTGCCATACATGTCCACCGGAGCTTCGTCCACGGCCACGTAGTTATCGAGACTCTTGCTCATTTTCATCACGCCGTCAGTACCCACCAAAATCGGCATCATGAAGCATTGTTGGGGAGTCTGGCCCATCATGCCCTGCAGTTCCCGGCCCACCAATAGGTTGAACATCTGGTCAGTGCCACCAAATTCAACGTCGGATTCAATAGCCACCGAGTCGTAGGCCTGCAGCAGTGGGTAGAGCAACTCGGTTATGGCGATTGGTTTCTGATCGGCAAACCTTTGGGCAAAGTCGGCGCGCTGTAGGAACTGGGCCACGGTAAACCGGCCGGTCAACTCAATGATCTTGGCTAGATCAAATTTGCCGAACCACTCGCTCTGGTAAATCACCTCGGCGCGAGACTGGTCCACCACTTTAAAGAATTGCCTGAGGTAGGACTCAGCGTTCTCCAATACCTGAGCGTGAGAGAGCATGGTCCGAGTGGCGGATTGGCCGCTGGGGTCGCCAATCTGGGCGGTCCAGTCACCAACGATCAAAACAACCTGGTGGCCCAGGTCTTGGAGTTTTCGCAATTTTCGAAGGCCAACCACGTGACCGAGGTGAATGTCTGGGCGGCTGGGGTCAAAACCCATCTTCAAGCGTAGTTTCTTGCCGCTCTGCAGTAGTTTTACGAACTCCTCGCGGGAGATGATCTCACTGACGCCGCGAGTGATTACCGACTCTAGGTCTTCGGGGCTAATCTTACCGGGCGTGGTCATTTTAGGCGCTCTCGGATTGGTCTAGGACTTGGCGACAGTCGTCCACATCTTGATTGATCTGCTTGATCAATGAGTCCAGGCCGTCAAATTTCTCTTGGTCCCTGACCTTCTTGATGAACTCGATGCCAATTGTCTTTCCGTAGAGGTCGCCGCTGAAATCCATGATGAAGACTTCAACCAGTCTCTGCGTCAGGTCAAAGGTCGGGCGGATGCCGATGCTGGTGGCGGCTTGGAGTCGTTTGCCGTCAACGATGGCCCAGGATGCGTAGATGCCGTCGCCCGGCAGGCGCATGTCCGGGTCGACATCAACATTGGCCGTTGGAAAACCAAGGGTGCGGCCACGCTGATCGCCCACCACCACAACGCCGGATAGATCGTAGTTTCTACCGAGTAATCCTGGGCATTCTTCAAGGTCGCCGTTGGAAACCGCTTCGCGAATACGGCGGCTCTTCACCGGCTGACCATCAATCTCAAAGGTGTCCACAGTCTGGGCCCAAAAGCCCAACGCCTCGCCCTGTTGCTTCATGAATGCCAGGTCACCTTGGCGGTCCTTGCCAATGGCCGAATCCGGGCCAAGAATCAGCCCTTTCATATTTAATGATTCGGCTAGTAATTTGGCAAAATCTGCGGCGGTCACCTGGGATAGTTCTACAGTGAAATCAAGGCAGATTACCGACTGAATGCCCTGTTCTTTTATGAGTTCAACGCGTTGATCCAGCGTGGTAAGGTAGCTGGGTTCAGTGCCCGGTCTGATGACTGTAATCGGACGATTGGAGAAGGTGATCACGGTGGGAATATATTGGTCACCGGCCAGCTCAACCACTTGGCGTAGCAGGTGTCGGTGTCCGTGGTGCACACCATCAAAGACACCGATGGTTACAACGGTTCCTCTGTTGGGTGCGGCGCTGGCCA
>CAVODA010000177.1:0-4038 GCA_963694265.1 Dehalococcoidia bacterium | reverse complement strand
TCCAATTATGTAAACCTTGGATTCAATAGCATCTGGCTCCATCCCGCTGGCATGAAGGGCGCCTTCACCCAACTGTCAGAAGTGCTGGTTGATGACAACCCCTGGCCTCCGGCCGGAGATACCTGGCACCTGTAATCGCCTAGTGTACCCTGGCAATCGAATCCTCAAATTGACTGCCCCAAAGCCCTGTGATAAAGTCGGTTTACAATCAGCTAAAGATACTTGGTCTCATTAAGGGACTGCGGATCACGCTGACAGCCAAAGGAACTTGATGCGCAAACGGGTAAATGCCCTTGCCGAGCAGTTGCTTGAGACTCTGGAGCAACGTGGCTACAGGTCCACGTCCCCGAGACGGGCAGTTGCTCAGGTGATTGCCAACCAAGACAAACACTTCACCGCAGAGGATTTGCGGGAGCAGTTACCTTCGTTGGGCCGGGCCACTATTTTCCGTTCGCTAAAACTACTGGTGGAGACTGGTGTGCTCTGTCGCGTGCTCCTAGAAGACGGTGACCTGCATTATCAATTAAGTCACCGTGGCCACCATCACCATCTGCTCTGCGTGGAATGCGGAACGTCCCAGGACCTATTGGGATGCGACATTGAAGAACTATTGCATCAGACATCGGCCAGCCACGGATTTGAACTCAGCGGACACTGGCTGGAAGTGTACGGAAGATGCCGAGCCTGCAGCACCACAGACAAGCTTTCAGAATTGACGACTGCCTAGAATCAGTCTCTTTTTTTACCCTTATTGATACTTACTCTCAAACGGAAATTCAATTGATACCAAAACTATTAAACGCTAGGCGGTTAACCAAAGCAACCTGGGCTTTTTTGGCAATGGCAGTAGTCTTATCGCTGTCTTTGGCGTGCGGCTCGTCTGATTCAAAACAAGATTCGGTAGACGCATCAAACCAGCAGCCATTGTCAGTGGTGACCACTACAGCACTATTGGCCGACCTGGTGAAGAATGTGGGAGGTGACCTGGTCTCAGTAACGGCCCTGGTTCCCCCCGGAGCTGATGTTCACTCATTTCAGAGCACCCCCGCCGACAATATGGCAATCAGCCGCGCTGCCGTGGTGGTATCAAATGGCGGCGGGCTGGATCAATTCCTTGACTCGGTGATTCAGGACTCCTCATCAGACGACACGATCCATGTGCTGGCCGCAGAAATGCTACTTGACCTGGACGCGGACGACCCGCATTTTTGGCAGAACCCGCTCTTTACCGTGAAATATGTGGAGAGCATCCGAGACGGGCTGATTGCCGCCGACCCGACGAACTCTGACGACTACCAAGGAAATTTCGCCGAGTACAAAGACCGGCTGACCAAGCTGGATTTTGACATAGCCAGCACCCTAAACACTGTGGACCCGGCGCTGCGACACCTGATTACGTTCCATGACGCCTTTGGTCATTTGGCTAAGCGCTACGGCTGGCAGGTCACGTCTCTAGTCGGCAGTGATGCCAGCCAAGTATCGCCCGGCCCCGTGGTTGAGATCCTGGAGAAAGTGCGCGAACAGGGCCTGACTGCGGTGTTTGCAGAGCCCCAATTCAACTCAGACCTGCTGGAAAAAACTGCGGAAGAGGCAGGTGTTGAGATTGGCCCAATCTATTCGGATGTCCAAGACGGCGAAGTCGCCAATTACATCGACATGATGCTATTCAATGCTAAGAGTATGGCCAGGCTACTCAGATAGTCAGCCACAAATTAATCCCATGACTACAGAAACGACAACAGACACCACCAAAACGGCCCCGGCCTTGGCCGTCCGCGACCTCTGGGCTGGCTACAACGGCAAACCAGTCTTGGAGGCGGTCAACCTCAATATTGACCAGGGCGACATGGTGGGCATAATCGGACCCAACGGTTCAGGCAAATCCACTCTGATCAAAACCATATTGGGATTGATAAAACCACTTCGTGGAGAGATTTCGATCCTTGGTAAAGAAGGTTCTCCGGAACGCCACCTGGTGGGCTACACACCGCAGACGGAGCTGGTCGACTGGGACTTTCCAGTAACGGTTGCCGACGTTGCGCTCATGGGCCGGTACTCCCGTAGAGGCCTGTTCCGCCGCACCACCGTGGAAGACCGCGAGGCCGCAGATGCGTCCCTGGAATTGGTCAAGATGTTTGACCTGAGAGACCGCTTGATTGGGGAATTATCCGGTGGTCAACGACGACGCGTCTTGTTGGCCCGCGCCATGGCTCACAACCCCAAGCTTTTGCTACTTGACGAACCGATGGCTGGCCTGGACGCAACTGCCCAGCACCAGTTGCTGGACCTGCTCGACGAACTCCGCGGTAAGGGCGCGACCGTGGTCCTCAGCACCCATGACCTCTCCTGTGTTTCGTCCCGTTGCGACAAAGCGGCCTGCCTAAACCGACGCCTGATCGCATTCGGCAAACCCTCTGAAGTGTTGAACGAACAGGTCTTGGGAGAAACCTTCGGCACCCATTTATTGATGGTGCATCTGGACGGCCAAGCCTACGCCTACCAGCATCACGTCCACACTGAAGGCTCCGAAGTAATCGAAACTAACTTGCCAGACGGGCACTCCCATGCCGAACGGACGCTCCTATGATCGACGTTCTGATCGAACCCTGGGAGTTCGCATTCATGCAGCGGGCGCTGCTGGCGGCATCGTTCGCCGCCGTGGTCTGCTCTGTGGTCGGAGTGTTCGTTGTGCTGCGCGGTATGGCCTTCATGGGCGATGCTGTAGCCCATTCTTCCTTGGCGGGCATGTCAGTAGCCTATTTCTTTGGTGGCAGCGTGTTTTGGGGTGCGTTTGCCTGGGCCGTGCCGGCGTCACTGGCGATAACCTACATCAGCCGTAGGGCCAACGTGCGACTGGATACAGCGATTGGAATCATCTTCGCCAGCGGGTTTGCAGTGGGAATTATCCTCATGAGCCAGGTAAGTAACTACACTGCGGACCTGTTTGGCCTGCTGTTTGGCAACGTCCTGGGCGTTTCCTGGGGAGAGGTTGCCCTGATTGGTCTGGTGGCCGGAGGGGTGTTGCTGGTAATCACGGCTCTGTACAAAGAATTGCTCTTTACTGCCTACGATGCCACCATGTCGGCTGCTTCTGGTATCCCTGTACGGTTCATGCAGTACCTGTTACCGCTCTTGGTGGGTATTACCACGGTGGCCTCACTCAAGGCAGTGGGTATCGTCTTGGTGCTGGCGCTGCTGGTCACACCTGCCGCGACGGCAACGCTTCTGGCACGGCGTTTACCCGGAATAATTACTTTTAGCGTAGTAATCGGTTTGATCTCTACTGTTGCCGGACTATACTTGTCGTTCCATGCTGACCTGCCCACTGGTCCAAGCATCGTGGTTGTGGCCACGGGACTGTTCCTGGCCGCGCTGTTGTTCTCTCCCAGTAAGGGAGTGGTCTGGCAGGCTTGGCGGTCGTCCCCACTGCCTCAGGAATAAACGACTTAGCCGGTCTTTTCCAAAGCGTAATTTATGGCCTTCCCCCTTGGCACACCAAGCCGCCATTCGCTAAACTGCATTGGTTTGAGAAGCTTCATGTTTTTGCGAGGAAGAAAATGTACGACCTAAGTGGAAAAGTTGCCCTGGTAACCGGCGCCGGCGGACGCCACGGCATTGGACGCAGCATCGCCCTACGTCTGGCTGACGAAGGCGCAGACGTTGTTGTAACCGACGTGGAGGCCAGCGCCACCGCCATACGCGCCGAAGACCGGGCCGCTGGATGGAACGGACTGCGTAGCGTGGTGGAGGAGATTGAGACCAAGGGACGCCAGTCTCTGGGTTTGTTCTCTGATGTTTCAGACAGCCCCCAAGTGGCCGACATGGTGGCCAAAACCCTGGACCAGTTCGGGAAGATAGACATCCTGGTGAACAATGCCGGGTCCCGACCGGGCAAAGACCGGGTGCTGGTTTTGGAACTGGAAGAAGAGGCGTTTGACGAAGTACAGCGAGTCAACGTCCGCGGCACCTTCCTGGTGTCAAAGGCTGTAGCCACCCACATGGTTGGCCGTGGCGGCGGCGGAAAGATTATCAACATAT
>CAVODA010000176.1:0-4059 GCA_963694265.1 Dehalococcoidia bacterium | reverse complement strand
TACTTCTTTTCCAGTCTCCGCAACTGCGGAAAGATATGGGCGCAGTTGATTCAACAGTAGGTCCAGAAGTCCAGAATCACGATCTTGCCCCGGAGTTGTTCCATGGTCAGCGGACGGTCGGTATTGACCCATTCCAGGGAATCTGGAAACTCTGGTGCGGCCAACTGGCCGGAAAAAGAATGGCTGCTCATGGCATCTCCGGTATATTCAACCGGCCGGCGTCTCTAATAGGAAACGCCGGCCGAAATACGTCAATCAATCTAGCCAATGATTCTAAATTTAGTGGGTTAGCTGGTTGAACCGGGTGCCGGTTCAAAGGCCAGGGTGGCGTAGCGCATGAAGATAGTGCCAACCGGTGCGCCGAGAGGAGCATTGGCCACCAAAACCGCGATGGTGTGCTCAGTTCCGGGGACTGCCGGATCTTCAATCAAGATGCGCTTGGGTGTGTTGTTACCGGTTACCACCCACTTGTCACGGTCAATCTTGCTGTCAACGTAGACCTCTCCGTAGTTGTCCACGTTGGTCTCAAACCAGACGCGGCCACCAGCGGTCTTTTCGCCCTTGACCTCTGCTGGGATGGTGATCTTGACGCGGTACCAAGCGAAGGTAAAGCCAACGGAATGACGCTCTTGGATATCTGCGTTCTTCTGCCAGGCGGAGTCGTCGTAGTCGGCCAGGCGAGCGGGACTATCTCCCATCTCGGCAACCAGGCCTTGATTTGGCTCGCCGGGGACCATGCCGGGGGCGAATCTCCAACCGTCGGATTTAGCGACTGCCAGGTCGGCTGCTAGTTCCAAGTCCAATGATACTCGGGGCATAGTTACTCCTAAAGTTTTTGCCTAAATTTATTAATCAATCTAGCTACAGGCGGGTTCGTCGTTGCCTGCGGCCCGTTTAAGACCCAAATGTTTATCGAAGAAATCCAGGGTCCGTGGCCATGACATCTCGGCCGCCGCCCTCTGGTAACGGGCCGGACTGGCTGGGTTCATGAAGGCGTGACCAGCCCCCGGATAGGTGTAGAACTGATGCGGGATACTGTTGGCGCTCAGTTTTTTGTCTAGAATCAGCATGTCGTCCTGGGATGGGTTCTCATCAACCTCGCCAAAGTGGAACAACACTGGGCACTTCATCCCGGATGTCGCGGCCAACGGAGCCTCGGTTGCACTACCCCACGGCACTAGAATGTTGCCACCGTAATAGGGCACAGCGGCCTTGAATGCAGAATTTGTGGCGGCGGCCAACCAAGTTACACGACCGCCCATGCAGAACCCGGTGACGCCGATGCGGTCTGAATCGATCGACGAGTGGCCGACCAAAAAATCTACTGTGGCATTGATGTCGTCCATTATCTGTGGGTCGTCCAGTTGGTCACGTTTGGACTTGCCGGTGCTCTCCACCATGTCGTCGGTGATGCGGTGAAACAGGTCAGGGGCCACGGCCGCATAGCCTGCTGTGGCCAGCTTGTTGGTCATGTCCTGCATGAATTTATCTACGCCTGGGGCGTGATGGGCCAAAACCACTGCGGGAAAAGGGCCATCGCCGTCGGGCACGCTGGTATAGACATCCATTTCTGACCCGTTGACCTGTATTTTTTCCCAAAAATACGGCATACAACCCCTCACTAATTGAATATTGTTTCAGTGCCCCGCAAAAGACTAAAACCAGTCCCCTCTCCGGCAGCGGGGGAGGGCTATGGTGGGGCTTATCTACTCAGCCAGCCAACTAAGACCTTACTGCTCAGCTCTACTTAAGATGCTTGTTAAAGAAATCAATCGTCCGAGGCCAAGCCGCTGCTGCCGCTGCCTCGTGATAACGATCCGGGTTGGTGTAGTCCATGAACGCGTGACCCGCGCCGTCATAGGTGTGGAACTGAAAGTCCTTACCCAGGCGTGTCAACTCAGCATCGTATTTATCTCGGTCATCTAAGGATGGGTTGCCGTCAGTTGCTCCAAAGTGGAACAGCATTGGGCAATTAATATCGTTGGCCATAGAGTACGGAGTCTCTCCCGATCCCCAGTTGCCCTGGATGTTGCCGCCGTAGAAGGGCACGGTGCACTTGAAGATGGGGTTGGTGGCCGCCATCAGCCAGGCGATGCGTCCGCCCATGCAGAACCCAGTTACGCCGATGCGGTCGTTATCGATGGCCGTGTTAGCGGTCAGGAAATCTACGGCCGCGTTCATGTCGGCGATGATGTCCGGGTCTTGCAGGTGGCCCAAACGATCGAGACGGGGCCCGTCCATGATTTCTTGAGAGAAACGGTGGAACAGGTCTGGCACCACGGCTACGAAACCGGCTTCGGCCAACTGGTCGGCCATCTTCCGGTCAAAGTCGTCCAGCCCTCCTATGTGGAAGGCAATCACCACTGCCGGATGAGGACCAGGACCATCAGGTAGCGCGGCGTACATGTCCATTTCGCTGCCGCCAACGGTCAGCTTATCTGTAAAACTAGGCATGATAGATCACCTTATTAAACTCGTTTGGAAGTGTGTCTAAACTGCAGTTGGTCTTGGATTTGCGAGTTCTACCAGAATCCGAACGCAGTCGGCCCGGATAGTTAAATCAGACCGTCGGCCCTAACCGCCGCCATGGTCTCTTTGAACGCCTCCAAGGTCTTATCAATGTCCTGCTCAGAGTGCATGCCAGATACCAAGAAAGTCTCCCGGCTCATGATGTCTACTCCTCGGTTTTGTAGGCCGCGTTTCATGGCCGTAACTGCGGGAGAGCCGTTGGTCTCGGCAATCTTGTCGTGGGACATGGTGCAGATTTCACGGTCGCAATCGCAGTCTGCCAGTATAACGTGGATCATGGAGGCGATACCGTGAGCATGGCCTGGAATTTCCAGCGAACCCAATGCTTCGTTGATGCCGTTCTTCAGTCTGGCTGCCATGGCATCAGCCTGTTGATTGATCGGTTGCGACGCAATCATCTCCAATGCGACAGCGCCAGCCGCGGCGGAAAGCGGGTTTCCGTTGAAAGTGCCTGGATGGTAAACGCGGTGGTTGTTGTCCCAGTCGGGTTCATTACGGTGGGCGATCATGTCTATGATGTCTGCCTTGCCGCCCACTGCGCCACCGGGAAGACCGCCTGCAACGATCTTGGCCATGGTTGTGAGATCTGGCCTGACACCGTAGCGTTCTTGAACTCCGCCAGGTCCGGCCCTGAAACCAGTTACAACCTCGTCAAAAATCAGAATCACGCCGGTCTGGGCAGTGAGTTCTCGCAGTCCTTTGAGGTAACTGGGAGCGTCAAAGGGTAGCTGGCCAAAGTGAGCGCCGGTCGGTTCGAGGATGATTGCGGCAACGTCTGGATCGCGTTTGATGGCATCTTCTACCGCGTCGAGGTCGCCGGCCGGGACCACGATCATGGTTCCCCAGGTTGCATCCGGTATGCCTGGCGCGGAGCGGTCAGAGCCGACCATGGCGTAGTCATGCCAGCCGTGGAAGTGATCCTGAAGTTTTATGACCTTGGTCTTGCCGGTATAGGCACGGGCCAGACGCATGGCCATCAGAGTGGCTTCTGTTCCCGAGCTGTGGAAGCGGAGTTTCTCAATGGAAGGCATCAGCGCCTTTATGGCCTTGGCCCAGCGGATCTCGTCGTCAGTGGAAGCGCCTAGGTGAGTGCCCTTAAGTATCTGCTTGGATACAGCCTCGGCGATGGCCGGGTGGGAATGGCCCAGCAGCAGAGCTCCGTGGCCCGATACGTAATCGATGTACTCCGTGCCGTCTACGTCCCATTTCTTGGAGCCCTCGCCGTGTGTCATATAAAGAGGAAAGGGCTGGGCGTAGCGGGTGTCATGGGTTACACCGCCCGGAAATATCTTGCTGGCCTCGATGTATCGTTGGGCTGAACCTGGGTGCTTGGCGATGTAATCCTCAAGTATCGTTGCCATCAAGTCTCCTTCCAAACCGAAAATGCTTTACAGAATTTACGCTTCCAATTTTACGCCGTGGGGGAACCAATACAGAGGCGTATTGTATCTCGTGCATCCGGCTTGCGCCACGATTTGAGAAACAAAAAAGGGGCGTCCCGGTTTAACGGGACACCCCTTTTTAAAAACC
>CAVODA010000175.1:0-4065 GCA_963694265.1 Dehalococcoidia bacterium | reverse complement strand
TCAAATTAAGCCTTTCGTGGCCCCAGTTCTCTTTGCAAGTCGGCAATGGTCTGGTCGCGGGTCTTCTTCTGCCAGCGGACGCGCTGAGTGATGGGGGTGTTCTCCACCTCAGGTGCGACCTTCATGGTTACGAAAACCGGGCCGGGCTTGCTGAGAATCTCTTCAATGTTGTTGGTGAAGTCTTCCAGATTGTCAAAGGAATAGGTCGACTTGTAACCACAGCCCTTGGCAATGACATCATACTGAACATTTTCGGCGTTGGGCACTGGCTGACCGCCGGTGGTGGCGTACACGCCGTTGTCCAGGACGAAGTGGTAGAAATTCTTGGGCTCTTTCTCGGCAATGGTTGTGAGTGCGCCCATGTTCATCAGGATGTCGCCCTCAGAGTCGAACAATATAATCTTCTCATCGGGCCTGGCCATGGCGAGACCAAACGAGAATGAGGCGTGGCCGCCCATGGCCGGGTCACCCAGGGGAACGTCGCGGTCTGGCTGGTCGCTCACGTTGATCCAATGTCGGCCACCCCGGCCTGGTATTACCACGGCATTGCCTCGGAATGGTGCAAATGCCTTAAACATATCTGCTGTTTGGAACATAAGTCCTCTACAAATCCATCTCAAGTTTTGGTGTTGATAGGGTTTATTAACCCGGAAAATTGCCCAGTGTTTCTAGCGCTGGACGAAGCCGTGGAATTCGTCTCCGATCAGTACCGCCACTGGCTGTTTGGTCTTTTCTGCCAGATCAAAAGCCACCTGGATACGGTCGGCATCGGCGTCGCTTTCCACCAGGTAATACTTGATGTTGAAAGCGTGGATGAAGTGTTCTGTGTAGGTGGCAGCAGTGTCGGTGTCCACACCGTGGCGCGTCCAACCTCGGTAGCCAACCATCATCACCACGGGGATGTTCATGCCCATGGCCCAGCCGCGCATGGAGTCTCCAGATTCCATCAGCCCGGTGTTCTGTATCAAGATGACCGGCTTTGCCCCGCCCACCGATAGTCCGGCGGCAGTGGAGAAAGCCTGACCCTCACGGCTGATGGTGACCAGTTCCAAAGATGGTTCTTGGGTCAACAGCGTGTATAGGAAGTTAGTTTCACTGTCTGGCAGCCAAACAACGTGGGTGATATTGTTTGCCTTCAGGTGGTCGATAATGGTTTGTGGACTAAATCCGCCTTCTTGATCGGCCAATTTTTTACCTCTTTTAACGAATGGTTTTAACCAGAGCCCTTGGGTTTATGCCCCGATCCTGGTCTATGAAATCTAATCTATAAAGTTTCGAATCTCTCGCAGCACCAGATCCGGGTGCTCCATGGGCACAAAATGGGAGCCTGCGCCCAATTCCTTAAGTTGGAAGCCCTTGGCCTCCTTGGTCAGGTGTTGCACCGCCGCGTCCTGCGCGGTTTGGGCGCCATCATAGGCCCCAACCAACAACATGTAATCGCCGCCCAGTCCCCGGAGCACTTCCTTGGTGTCCAGGTCTCTTCGGTTGGCGTAGAACTCTTCTTCCACGGCGGGCTTGCACTTCAACTGGGCGGTGCCGTCTTCCAGCACACGGGTGTTGCCTTCTATATAGTCGGCAAAGACCTCATCTGCCCAGGGTTTGAACACTGCTCTATCTCGGTAGGCCGCATACATCACATCCCGGCTCTCCCAGATCAATCGCTTCTGAAGCGTCCTCTTCATCCGAAGTTCTTGTTCTTCTGGCGTCAGCAGGGCCATTGGGCTGTCGCCCACCCGGGTATCGATCAAGACGCCTTTTCCCACGATGCCAGGGAACATGGAGTCGGCAATCAGCATGGACATGCCGCCGGCAGAATGACCAACGCAAATCGAACCCTCAAGTCCAAGCGCCTGAATCACCGATGCGGTGTCCGAGCCGATCTGCATGAAGGTGATGTCCCCTTCTGGGTGTTCGGTATCACCGTGGCCTCGTAAGTCGAACGAAAACACGTTGTAATCATTCGCCAGGTCTTTGGCGGCGATACTCCAAATCTGAGAACACATGCCAACGGCATGAAACATTAATACCTTGGGTTTATCCGGGTTACCCCATTCCAAATAATGGTGGTTGACCCCATTGGTCTCCGCAAATTTACTTTCCGGTTGCAACTAAAACTCCTGAATCCTCTTACCTAGTTCTTTATCACTTAGTTCTGGATCGAAAGCCGAACAGTCACTCTACCACGGCTATTATTTCCAACTGTACCAAAACGCCGGGGGGAAATGCGTCGTACTCAATGGCGTGACGGGCCGGTCGGTCGTTTTCATCGGGGAACATGGCCAGCCAGGGTTTGTTGACTGCATCCCGCTGGGCACGGTCTTTCATATAGACCGTAATCTTGCCGATGCCGGAGATATCGCCGCCGCCATTTTCCACCAGGCTCTTCATATTGGCGAAGGCGAACTCGCACTGGCTCTCCAAATCCTCTGGCACTTTGCCAGTGGCTGGGTCAGCGCCCAAGATACCGCTGGAGAAGATCATGTTGCCAACGCGGGCCCCAAAGGGAATTGGCGCGCCATGCTGTATACCATCAACGTGTATCGAGCGTCCTTTGCGGGCCATGGTCTCTCCTAACCACCGTTATCTGGGAGTGGCGTCCGTCTATTTAGCCGTTGGCAATTATACGCGGCCTACCCAACTGTTCAACCGAACCAGCCCACAATCCACGCCGTATCTGATACTCAAGCCTGGTTAAAACTAATTAGGTTGGCCGCCGTGTTATTATTTGGGCGTAAAAATTCGATTATTTGGAGGCGCCTTCATGCCATTCGGAGGCAATGACTGGCACGCATTAACTCAAGAGGAAACCATAGAACCTGATCTACCCATTTGCGATCCCCACCACCATTTCTGGGATTTCCGGTTAGAGAGAATTCCATATCAACGGTACCTGCTGCACGAACTGGCCGATGACATGAACAGTGGCCACAACGTGCGATCGACAGTGTTTGTTGAGGCCCGGTCCATGTACCGGTCCACCGGCCCTGAGGAGATGAAACCCGTAGGCGAAGTTGAATTCGTCCAGGGAATCGCCGCCGCCAGCGCCAACGGAATGTACGGTCCGGGACGCGCCGCTGCCGCCATCGTTGGACACGCCAACCTGAACCTGGGCGACGGTGTTAAGCCCGTGTTGGAGGCCTTGCAAGCTGCCAGCCCCAACCGGTTCCGCGGCATCCGCCACTCCGTGACTTGGGATGACAACCCTGCCGTTCCTAACACTGCCGCAAACAAGGCCAAAGAGCAGATGTCCAGCGCCAATTTCCAGGCTGGAGCCAAGATTTTGGCCGGCATGGGACACACACTGGAAGGCTGGATGTTCTTCTCCCAGATGGAAGAATTAGCCCGGTTTGCCAAGGCCGTTCCAGACCTGACAATCATCCTCTGCCACGTGGGTGGTCTGTTGGGCACCGGCGTTTACGCCGGACGCCAAGACGAGGTGCTGGAAGCCTGGCGCAAGGGTATTACCGCCGCCGCAGAGCAACCCAACATCGTCATCAAGCTGGGCGGCATCGGCATGCCCAGCGTGGGCAACGACTGGCACCTTCGGGAAAAGCCCATCGGCTCTGAAGAACTAGCCGCAGCAATGGCCCCCACCATCAATTACTGTATTGAGAAGTTTGGGCCCAGCCGCTCCATGTTCGAGAGCAACTTCCCCGTGGACAAGGTGTCGTACTCGTACCACATCATGTACAACGCCTTTAAACGCATCTCCAAAGACTACTCGGCCACCGAGAAAGCCGACATGTTCCACGATGTGGCATCACGGGTCTACCGCATAGAACTCTAGGCTTCAGCACAGGGAAGGTTCTTCCCATTCTGAAACTTTGGAAAGGGCCTTCGTACAATACGAAGGCCCTTTTACATTGACTGACCCAGGTTCAGAATCCGCTAATTTTCCAGCTACCACATTGGACATATGCCTTTACATCCAATGTAAGATGCAGCCAACTAAGTATGGCGGGGCAGTGTTTTGACGAGTAACGTACTTCCGGCATCGGACTTCATCGGTCGGCAGGAAGAATTGGTCATTTTGACCAACGCGTTGGATGACGCCATATCTGGCCA
>CAVODA010000174.1:0-4071 GCA_963694265.1 Dehalococcoidia bacterium | reverse complement strand
AAAGCACAAATGTCTTGTTGGAAGGCGATCGTTTGGGTCGCATTAAGAAAATAGTAGTGGCAAGGTAACTTCCCTTTATGGCCTTCTTAAGTATGCAAGGTATATCCCTTGCCTTTATCGGCGTTTCAATTTTTGACGAGGTCAACTTAACCATTGAGAGAGGAGAAAAAGTTGGCCTGGTAGGCAGGAACGGGGCAGGGAAATCAACGTTGCTGCGGCTGATAGATGGAAGCGTCAAACCAGACTCCGGCGCTATTTCAGTTCAAAATGGCATACGTTCCGCTTTTCTTTCACAAGAAGTGCCCCATGATTTACCTGGAACCGTGTTTGATGTAGTCGCCAGCGGAAGCAGGGAATACGTTGACCTGACCACAGGGAATCCATCCCCAAGCGCCAAGTTGTCACCTGGAGGCACACCGCCACTACGCGAAGAATTGGACCGTATTCACGACAATCTTGATACGGAAGGAGTGTGGTACAAGAGGGAACAGGTCAACAAAAGCCTCTCCCAACTGGGGGTGGATGCTGGCCGCGCTTTCAGTTCTCTATCCGCTGGCCTAAAACGCCAAGTGCTCTTAACAAGGGCGCTTGTTAGTGAGCCGGAAATCCTCTTACTTGATGAACCAAGTAACCACATGGATATTGATTCCATCATGGAACTGGAACAGATGATGGTTCGGTTTACGGGTGCTTTGATCTTTGTTACCCACGACCGTATGTTCTTGCAGAAAATTGCTACTCGAATAGTGGAAATTGACCGGGGCAGCCTGTTTGATCAGACCTGCGACTATGAGACATTCCTGGTACGGAGGGACGCCAACCTGGGAGCGGAGGAGACGAAAAACGCTCTGTTCGATAGGAAGCTGAAACAGGAAGAACATTGGGTTCGGGGAGGTATCAAGGCGAGAGGGACGCGCAACGAGGGCCGCGTGAGAGAACTGGAGAAAATGCGGGATATGCGCAGCTCCAGACGGGATCGGCCCAAGAATGTGAAGATGGAAGTCCAAGAGGCCGAGCGTTCCGGAACATTGGTGGCAAAGGCAGACAATATTGGCTTTAACTATGGCGATACTCAGGTAATCTCAAAATTCTCCGCCACGATTCTGAAGGGCGATAGAATCGGAATTCTGGGCCCCAACGGCAGCGGCAAGACAACCCTTTTGCGCCTTCTACTTGGCATGCTCAGTCCGGTTACTGGAACAATCCGCCTCGGCAGTAATTTGCAAATCAGCTACTCCGACCAACTTCTTGAGCAATTGGACGAGAACAAGACCGCCATAGAGAACATCGGCGACGGCACGGATACGGTTACCGTTAACGGCAAAAATCGTCACATTGTTGGCTATCTGCAAGATTTTCTCTTTTCTTCAGATCAAGCTCGCTCTCTTGTTTCTGGTTTTTCCGGTGGGGAGCGCAAGCGCCTCATGCTCGCCCGTCTCTTCACGCAGCCCTCCAATCTCCTTGTGCTTGATGAACCCACCAACGACCTTGATATCGAGACCCTTGACCTCCTTGAAGGCCTATTGATTGACTACACAGGAACGATTCTCATCGTCAGCCATGATCGGACGTTCATTAATAACATCGTGACGAGCACCATCGTTTTTGAAGGCGACTCCGTCGTGAAGGAGTACGTGGGTGACTATGATGACTGGCTGCGTCAGCGCCCCAAGGAAGCCAAACCAAGTAGGGCACCTGCCAGCAAACCAGAGGCCCCACCGGCTCCGGCACCTAGGGCACAGGTAAAATTACGGTTCAGCGAGCAAAAGGAACTGGATGCATTGCCCCAGACTATTGAGTGCTTCGAAACGGAACAGCAAGAGTTGTTCCAGACTATGGGGGACCCGGAACTCTACAAAAAAGACAAGACTGACATTGCTGCCAACAACGATAGGCTAGAAGAACTGAAAAGACTTTTGGCTGAGGCCTACGAACGTTGGGAAGAACTGGAACAACTCCGCCTAGATATTGAAAACAGCAGGCTTTCAAAATAGAAAAGCACAAATAAATAAAATCGTCTAAATCCTAGGAGATTAAATGGCCGGACAAGAATGGGAAACAAAAACCTCAGACATCGTTTACACAAAGTTTAATGCTGGAGAATCAATGGTTGAAACCCTTGAATCGTTGGCGAAGGCCAATGGCATTCGGGAAGCCATCGTGACGTCATGCATCGGAAGCTTTCGTAACCTGAAATTGCGTAACCTCTGCGCCTGGGAAGAAGGCTCCCCTGAATTCCAACGCCATGATATTACCGAAACTATGGAGTTGGTCAGCGCAGAAGGGTATATTCAGCCCCTACCAGACGGTGAACTCCGAGTGCACATCCATGTCGCTGCCGCCCGTTCGAACGGTGAGATGATTGGCGGCCACTGCGAAGACGCCACCCTTCTAAGCGGCGCTTTCATGTATCTGAAGGTAATAGAACGGGAATAATGCGATGCTATTAACCGGGTGACTTTTTGGGGCACAGGCGATATTAAAACACCTGTGCCCCTTTTTGTTGCCCAATAATTGGCCTCAGTGTAGTATCACCGAGACGTTCACCCATTTGGGAACCAGTGATATCTGGATGGTCCTAGTCCAGAAGACAAATCAATTAGGGAGATTCCATGAAATACGATGTTGTGATTGTTGGCGGTGGAGCCGCCGGATCAGTAATGGCTGCTAGATTGGCCGAAAACGCGAATACCTCTGTCCTGTTGCTGGAAGCCGGAAAGGACTACCCTGACCCGGATAATCTTCCGGACGAAATAAAGTACGCTACCACAGGTTTTGCAGAATCCCCCGAGTCGGAACACAACTGGGCCTTGCGCGGAACAATCACCGAGGAGCAGGGCGAGATTCACGTAGCGCAGGGCAAGGTGATTGGCGGCGGGTCTTCCATCAACGGCGCAGCCATGCAGCGCGGGTTGCCCGAGGATTTCGATTCCTGGGCCGCGATGGGTAATGACCAATGGTCTTATGACAAGGTCCTGCCGTTCTTCAGAAAATGCGAACGCGACCTAGACATTCGCGATGATTTTCATGGGACTGACGGGCCAATGCCGGTGCGTCGTCGCCAGGCCGGTGAATGGCCTGACATCCAAAAGGCATTCCACTCCGCCTGTCTGAAGGAAGGTTACGGATCAGTTGATGATACCAACGGTCCGAACCCTGCTGGCGTCGGTGTGTGGCCGTCTAACAACCTGGACGGCTGGCGTATGAGCGCTGCGTTGACTCACTTGAATCCTATGCGCCACCGTCTAAACCTAACTGTGCGGGGAGAGGTCCTTGTTAGGAAGGTATTGATTGAGAATGGGAAGGCCGTGGGTGTGGAAGCAGAAAGCGGTGGAGAGGTCTTTAATATTGAAGCGGACCGTGTCGTTTTGAGCGCCGGGGCGATCAAGTCCCCGCACCTGCTTATGCTTTCAGGTATTGGCCCCAAGGCCCAACTTGAGGAGTTCGGCATCCCGGTCATCAAGGACCTGCCCGGAGTTGGGCAAAACCTGATGAACCATCTGAGCGCTCAAGTTACCTTTAAGGTTAAAGACGGGTTGTCACTATTCGGAGATACCGATTCCGTCCACTTTGGTCTGCACTACACCTCAGACGGGTCGAGTGAAGTCAATGACATGCTGATGCGGACCACGCCGATGGTCGATGAACGGCCGGAGCGCGTCCCTGGATTGCGGACCAAATCCTTAAACAATGACGTCCCGGCGGACCGCGTGGCCCGAGTCTCCGTCACGCTTGGGTTGCCTGATGGATCGGGATACGTGAACCTCGCGTCGGCTGACCCATCGGTGCAGCCTACATTTAACTATCGTTATCTACAGAATGAAAACGATAAACGCCGGGTTCGGGAAGGGATACGGAAGGCGGCTGATTTCCTGGAATCTGACGCGTATAAAGACGTGTGCGATCAGCGTCTCCACCCGACAAACGACATCCTGGGCAACGACGAGGCTCTGGACCTGTACATACGCCAGACCGTTGGCACTGCCCGGCACGTTTCCGGTACCTGCAAGATGGGACCAGATTCAGACCCAATGGCCGTTGTTGACCAATACTGCAGCGTCAAGGGAGTCG
>CAVODA010000173.1:0-4082 GCA_963694265.1 Dehalococcoidia bacterium | reverse complement strand
GCCTGGGTGTAGTCGCCTTGAACGTCGCGCATCCAGCCAACCAGTGGCGCGGCAATCAAGAGCAGTACGTTCATTGGCACCGTGGAGATGCCCAAAATCTTCCCAAACGAAGCCGATCCAAAATAATCGCCCCTGATGGCCACCGTCAGAGGATTTCTCCCACCAAAACCGGCCCCGAATAAGATGGCAAACAGGTAGAAAGTCGATTTCGCGTCCGCAAAGACCAATACCATGACACCGACCGCCTGCAGGGTGGTAAAGATGGCCACCGCAAACCTGATCGGTATCTTGCTACCCACGTATCCGCCGACCAACTGGAACACCATGGCGACTGCTGTGTATACCGACACCACAAAGGCAGCGTCCTGCAGGTCATAGCCTTTATCAACCATCAGCAGCCCCAGATGGGCCATAATTGCCAGGATCACCATAGACGTGAACCCGTGACCAAACGCTATCAGCCAGAACGCCGAGGTATGTAGCGCTTCACGAACGGTGAAATCCTCGTCCGACTGGACTGGTTTAAAGGAACCTCCTGCCGCAGGCTTTTGAGAAGCCTTTTGGGAAGTCTGTGGGGCCGGTTTGTCGCCGTCTGGCAGAAGCCCCATATCCTGAGGTTGATTCTTAATCAATCGTGAGATCGGCCAGGCAACAGAGATCATAACGATCCCTAATATACTGGCGGTCCACCGCCACCCGATACGGTCTATATCGATCCCGTCGTCAATCGCCCAGGCGATGGCCGGGACGAGTAACAACGCCCCAGCCCGGCTGCTCATATTGGACCAACCAAGCGCCATGGACCTCTTCTTGTTAAACCAACGGGTAAGCAGGGTCATTATCGGTATCCAACTACCCAAACCCTGGCCAACCGCCATAAGGATATAAGCCAGATAGAACATCCAAAGGTTTTGCACCTGGCCGAAGAAGATGAACGCACCACCCAAAATCAACATGCCAACGAGCACCATGCGGCGGGTGCCCACTTTATCCACCAGATATCCCTCAAGCGGGCCCATGAATCCACCCTCGATACGGGTGAAGGTCAAAGCGAAGCCCAACTGGGTGCGGTTCCAGCCAAAATCACGCTGCAACGCAACGGCCCAAAGGCTCATGGCATGGAATAACGGGACAGTGGATAGCACCATGACAAACCCGCTAACCCCGACCAGCCACCAGCCGTAGAAAACGTTTTCCGGACGGAAAGGAACGCGGTTTGTGGGTGGAGGTTGCGAAGAAATAGCTAGTCTCCCAAGTCAGTTAGTGGGGGTTGGCCAAACTCACCCGAGGATATCACAAGCCTGAATTATTGTTCGGCTCTCTATCTTCTGAGTGAATCTAGCCCGGCTCTCGGCCCAGATTCACCCAGGCCTGGTAGACCCGGTTCTTAGCTAGACCCGTGGCCTCCGCCACCATCGCCACGGCATCTTTGGCCCTCACACTGTCTTTTTTGAGGTCGGACAATCGTCGGCGCAGTTCATCTTCTATAGAAGCTTGGTCTTCAGCAGTAGCCCTTCCTGTGGAGTCGATCTCGGCCGGTCTGCCCTGGATTACGATTACTACCTCGCCGCGAGGCGAACTGAAGTGTTCCGACGCCTCTGCTGCCGTCCCCCGGAACACCTCTTCATAGAGCTTGGTCAGCTCACGGCACACGGCCAAAGGGCGCTCGGCAAATACAGCGTCCATGTCGGCTAGAGTGGCGCGCAGACGGTGCGGGGCCTCAAAGATCACCAGAGGGACCGCCGATGCCAACGACGCGCGCAGGCTTAGTTGTCGGTCTTTCCTGCGCCGGGGCAAAAATCCCAGGAACGAAAACGCATCGCCAGAGAAGCCCGACAACGCCAACGCCGCCGTTACTGCCGAGGCGCCAGGCACAACCTCAACTTTGAAACCTGCATTGGAAGCCGCCACCACCAGCTCGCTACCTGGGTCGCTGATGCCCGGCATACCGGCGTCAGTCACCAGGGCAACATCGCCCTCCCCAAGCTCTGCCAGCACGCTGTCCAGCTTCTCACGCCAGTTATGTTGGTGAAAGCTGGTGGTCCTGGGTCTAATCCCCAGGTGGCTCAGCAAACGACGGGTTACGCGAGTGTCTTCGGCGGCCACCAGAGCGACTTCCGACAGGATCCGCGCCGCCCGGGGCGTCAAGTCTTCCAGGTTGCCGATGGGCGTTCCTACTATATATAAGGTCGGCACTGATTCAGTCCCACTGTAAATTTGCCAAAATAACTGGGTGGCGTTTCTTTTACTGCCTAATTATATGGCAACGGCCCTTGCCTGATGGAGACACCCAAAGTAAGCTTTGTTAGCCATTATTGAGTGAACCAGTCATCAGGTTAAGCGGACACTGGATTCACGCTAAAGATCATAAATTCAAAATCAATCAATCCAGGAGGGACCATGCCTAAGCTGACCGGAGCCCATCTCTTCGTCCGATGTCTCAAGATGGAGGGTATCGAGAAGGTATTTACCATTGTTGGCGACACGATCCTGCCCTTGGTGGACGCAGCGGAAGACGAGGGCATCCAGTTTATCGACGCTCGGCATGAGGGTGCGGCCCTGCACATGGCCGACGGCTACGCCCGGATCACCGGCAAACCTGCCGTGGGCATGTTCACCGGCGGGCCCGGCTTCTCCAACGCCATCTCTGCCCTCCCGGCCATCTACACTTCAGAGAGTCCGGTCATATTCATTGCCGGCGCGGCACCAATGCCAGAACACGGAATGACTGCGTTTCAGGAGATCGACCAGATTGGCATGACCAAGCCAGTCACCAAGGGCTCATGGATGATCCACGACAAAACTCGCATCCCCGAAATGGTGGCCACGGCCTTCCGCACGGCGATGTCCGGCCGACCAGGCCCCGTTCACCTAACGCTGCCCATCGACCTACAAGAAGTGGAGCTATCAGAAGAAGACCTGCCCCGCTACATGCCCCAGGAATACCGCGCCATGGGCCGTTCTCAGGGCGACCCAGTTTTGATCGAGCAGGCGGCCTCTCTATTGAAGGGCGCCAAAAAGCCGGTGATCATTGCCGGCAACCCAGCCCGTTATTCCGTGGACTCCGCCCAGCTTCAAGAACTGGCCGAGTCCACTGGCATCCCGGTATTTACGGTGGAACAGGCACGGGGACTCCTGGATGACGAGCATCCTCTCTGCTTCGGCTACGCGGACGGTGGCTTGAACCCCACCGCCAGACGCTTCCGCGAGGCAGATGTCGTTCTCCTACTGGGACGACGCTTGGACCACCGCTATCGCTACGGCGGCGTCTTCTCCGATTCTGCCAAACTCATCCAGGCCGACCCTTCAGAAGCAGAGATTGGTCGCAACCGGGGCGTGGCCGTGGGCATACACGCCGACCTTGGCGCAGTTGTGGAACAGATAACTGCAGCCTGTAAGGCCAGCAGCGCAGTCAAAGAAGACATTTCCGGGTGGATCGAGACGCTCAACAATGACGCTGCCGCCTGGGACGCAGAACTCCGCAGCCACGCAGACGGTCAAGAGCCGATGCACCCAATAGATGTCTACACCGGTCTGGAAGAGCACCTGGACAAAGATTCCGTGGTGGTCATGGACGGCGGCGACTACGTCCAGTGGGGTCGGTCGTTCTTGAAGGCCCGCAAGCCCGGTCACCATCAGCGTCTGGGGCCGTTGAGCCATCTGGGCGGTGCGATTCCCTACGCCATGGCCGCCAAACTGGCCTACCCCAACAGCAAAGTATTGGCGTTCTCTGGGGATGGGGCCTTTGGGTTCTATTCAATGGAATACGACACCTGCATCCGCCACAACATCAACATAACCACTGTGTTGGGTAACGACCACACCTGGGGCATCGACAACACATTCCAAAAGGCCTATTACGACCGGGCAGTTGCAACTGATCTAAGGCATATTCGCTACGACAAAGTAGTGGAGGCAATTGGGGCATATGCAGAGCATGTGGACAAAGCGGCCGATGTTGGCCCAGCGGTCGGAAGAGCACTCGCATCGGGTCGACCTGCACTGGTTGATGTGGCAATCCGATCAGGGGCCAGCCCGTTTGCTAAAGCCGTGATCGCTCGTCGGACGGGCGGATAAGAGCT
>CAVODA010000172.1:0-4107 GCA_963694265.1 Dehalococcoidia bacterium | reverse complement strand
CTGATCAATTACTAGGAACAAGACAATGACGACCAATAACGAATCGCTGAAATCCCGACGCATCCGGGTGTCGGACGACTTCCACGAGACTCAGAATTACTGTTGGGAACAGGGCTGGACCGACGGTCTGCCAGTGGTGCCGCCCACAGAACCGCTGGTGCGCAGGATGTTGGCCGCCTACGGTGGAGAACCGGATTTTTCTCTGGGAATAATGGAGTCCAAAAATCTCAGGTCACACTGGAGAAACTGGCCATCAACTCCGTGCTGGCAGGCTGTCAGCCGGAGTAATTCCCAGTGGTGGTGGCAGCCGTCAAAGCGGCACTGCATCAGGAATTCAACCTGGCTGGAAACGCTGCGACTATGGGCGGCGCGGCTCAGGTGCTAATCATCAACGGACCCATCGCCCAGGAACTCGGCATCAACGGCGACGCCTCCTGCTTTGGACCGGGTTCCAGAGCCAATACCGCCATTGGCCGGGCGCTGCGATTGGTAGTCTGGAACGTGGGCGGACTGGTGCCGGGTGAGATGGACAAGGCCACGCTATCAACGCCGGGCCGTTACAGCTTCTGCTTCTCTGAGAACGAGGCCCGCAGTCCCTGGGAACCCCGGCACCTCGAACTGGGTTACACCGCATCCGAGAGCACTGTAACCATCGCTGGCATCAGGGATGTGTACACCGTGATGGAGTCCAATTCTGACCCTGGCGTGGGCGTGTTGAAGACGTTGGTCGGCAACATGAAGGCTGAGGGTGTTGCCAGCTATTATTCCCTGGGCACTCGCGTGCAGATGGTGGTGGTGTTATGTCCGGAGCACGCGTAAGAGATTGCCGAAGCCGGTATGTCCAAAGCCGACGTTCGAGAATATATCTACAGCAATGCCAGGATGCCCATGGCCCGACTGCAGGGTGTAGCGCACTACGGCAACCGTAACTGGCCGGCCTGGGTTGATGAGACCAACCCCAACACACCCGTGCCGATAGTAGCCAAACCAGAAGACATTGTGGTGGTAGTGGCCGGAGGCGACGGGCGTCATTCAGCCTGGCTGTCCGGCTGGGGCGTAACCAGGATTACCACCGAACCAATTGTCCGAGTGTAATCACGCCGTAGAGTTAAGACTAGTTGTTTTCGAAAAACTGCCGGTTTTTACGCAGGTAGATACGTTGATCTGACGGCAGTTTGAATTCGTCGAATATGGCGTTCACCGGGCAGACCGGCTCGCAGTAGGAGCAGTTGATGCAAGCGCCGGGGTCAATGAAATACATCTCTTCCTCATCATTGGAGGCGATACATCTCACAGGGCAGACTTCGATACAAGACTTATCTTTGACCCCGATACAGGGCTCAGTAATCACAAAAGGCAAGGTGTCCTCGATATATAAACGGGTCGCACAAAAAGTGCGCCCGGGGGTTTGTTATATGGCCGTTATTTCGCTGACGGTTTTTAATATGGTTTTTTAATAAAGCCGGTTGGCCTGGATGATTAATGACCAGGCGCATGGCCTGAATGATCATTTGCCCCAAATAGATTTATGAACTGTCCGGTCATGTCGGCTGGAGCATGTACAGCTAAGAACAAAGCTGCTCTGGCGATGTCTTCGGGCTGCGTCCATTCGGGACCTGCCCCGGTAGGTATTTGCCCGGCCGTCATACCTGTTTCAACCCATCCTGGGTTTAGACCATTGACCCGCACCCCGTGGGGACGAACTGACTTTGCTAGAGAAGTAGTGTACCCGATGACGCCCCATTTAGTGGCGCCGTAGGCACCGGACATATCTTCGGGAATGGTTCCGGAGGACGATCCGATATTGATTACCACTCCGTCCTTTCTTTCCACCATCTGGGGAATCACATAGTGGCAACAGAGAAATGTTCCCCGTAGGTTAATGGCCATCTCCTCATCCCATTCCGAGATCGAGGTCTCCCACACAGGTTTATCGGAATGGATGATACCTGCGTTATTGACCAGGATATCTATCTGGCCCCAAAGGTCCGTTATCTTTCCTACCGAATCTGCGACTTCTGTCTCGCTGGATACATCCATCCGCCACAGGGCTGATTGCCCTCCTGCATGTTGTATCTCTTCTGAGAGTATTTCAAGTCTGCCGATGTCTCTCCCCGTCAGTGCAACCTTAGCGCCTTCGCCAGCCATTGCCATCGCAATAGCCCTTCCGATGCCCCTACCGGCACCGGTCACCAACACAACTTTATCTGTTAATAGATTGGCCAATGACAAACTCTTATCCGGGAAAAATAAATCGGAATCAGAAAGGACTAGTCGTCCTTTGGCTATTCCAGTGGGAAGCTGCGGATTTTACTCAGTAATGAATCCCTCATACCCATTGGCCGTGACCTCTGCACGCTTGGCCCGCATGGCTGGCGCTGTATCCGGGGCGGTGAGCAATGCCCGTGCCTTGCCAGGAATATTTGCTCCCACAAACCAGGAATTTGCCTGTGTCCGTAGGATATTTGCGCCATCCTCATTTACGTGTTTAACCCAGGCGTCTTCAGCCTCAAGGGTAGGCGTAATGCGCTTAAAATCGTTATCCCGAAGATAGCCCATCGTTTCGCCAACCCAATCTATCAGCGGTTCAGAAGCCCTGACAAAGTTCCCCACTGACGCTGCGTTTACTGTAAACAAGTTCGGGAATCCTGCTGAGGTGATGCCCATGTAGGTTCGTGGTCCGTCGGCAAATTTATCCTTCAGTGTCTGACCGTTTTGCCCAGTGATATTCAGATTAATCAACCCACCGGTGATGGCATCGAATCCAGTGGCATATACGATGACGTCTAATTCGTACTCTGCATCTCTGGTCTTAACGCCCTTGGGTGTGATTCGCTCAATGGGGGCTTCTTTGACGTCAACAAGCGAAACATTGTCTTGGTTATAGACCTCGTAATAACCACTCTCGCAAGGCAGTCGTTTGGAGCCAAACATGTGATCCTTGGGAACCAACATCTCCGCTACGACCGGATCATGGACGCGCTCGCGAATCTTGTTGCGGACAAACTCCGCGTAGTCTTCATTGGCCTCTCCCGGGACCATAACGTCATGAAAATTGGAGAGCCACTTTTTGAATCCCGGCTCGGTCCATAGCCGTTCATACTGTTCAAGGCGTTCCTCCGGAGAAACATCCATGGCCGACCGTTTGTCGAATTCATGCATGAACGAGCCGGGGGTTTCCATGCAAACCTTGAAAATCTCCGGATAACTGGCTTTAATCTGCTTCTGGGTCTCATCGTCGATCAGACCATTGCGTAGGGGAGCGCAGTAGTTCGCTGTCCGCTGGAATACTGTCAGGTGGGCAACCTCTTTGGCAATCTCAGTGATAAGTTGCACGCCGCTGGCGCCGGTCCCGATGACTCCGACTCGTTTTCCGGCCAGATCAATCCCTTCTGCCGGCCATCCTCTAGTGTGAGATGTAATCCCTTTGAAGCTGTCGATTCCCTCAAAGTCCGGAACGTAACCGGCAGAAAAACTTCCGACCGACGTGATTAAGTGCTGGCCACGGGCTTTGCTACCGTCCTGTAAGACTATTTCCCAGCAGCTTTCTGCCTCGATAAACGTCGCCGACATTACTCGTGAATTAAACTGTATGTCACGACGCAGGTCGAACTTATCAGCCACATAGTTAAGATAGCGTTCGGTATCTGGCTGGGCTGAATAATGTTCTTTCCAGTCCCATTCCTGCAAAAGTTCCTCGGAGAATGAATATCCGTAAGAGTAACTTTCAGAGTCAAAACGGCAACCTGGATAGCGGTTCCAGTACCATGTACCACCCACTCCACTAGCATCGTCAAATGCACGTACCGAGAACCCTAGTTGGCGCATACGATACAAAGCATATAGCCCCGTAACACCAGAGCCGATGACAATCGCATCGAACTTTTCAATCCCATCTTCGCGCTCTGAAATAGCTGCCGATGTTTCGTTTAGGGAATCAGCCATCTTTCTGCTCCTTCAAATCTTTTCGTCGCCCGGTTCTCGGCGACGAGAGGTAACTCACTTTTATGTGCGCCTGATTTTATATTCAAAGCGAATAATCTGCAAGAATGATTATTATAAAATAGCCTTGCCATCTGCCGTATCTAAACAGGAAGGCAAGGCTAT
>CAVODA010000171.1:0-4113 GCA_963694265.1 Dehalococcoidia bacterium | reverse complement strand
GGCTACTGAGCAGGTGAACGAACCGGGACGGCCTCCCAGATTGTGGGTCAGACCTAGAGTTGGGTCTTTTAGTTGACGGCCACCGGCCTTGCCCTGGAGCTGCTTGTAGACCTCATAGATCATGCGTATGCCACTGGCACCGATGGGATGGCCAAAGCATTTTAGGCCGCCGTCGGTGTTCACCGGCACTTCGCCTTCCAGCGTGAAAGTGCCCGCAGCCACATCTTCGCTGGCCCGGCCCTTGGGGCTGAACCCCAGGTCCTCATAGATGATCAACTCGGTGATGGTGAAACAATCGTGCACCATTGCCATGTCGATCTCTTTGCGCGGGTCAGAGATGCCCGCTTCCTGGTAGGCCGCCTGGCTGGCGTGGATAGTCTCTGGGAAATGGGTGAAATCCCAGTCGCTGCGCATGATGCCGTAAGCGCCGACTGAGAGGCCTAGACCCTTTACCAGTACATAGTCGTCCCGAAACGTCTTAGCGATCTCCGGGGTGGTGATGATGGCCGCTGCAGCGCCGTCGGAGACACCACAACAGTCAAACAAACCCAGAGGCCAGGCGACCATGGGGGCGTTGACTACTTGCTCAACGCTGACCTCGCGCTGGAAATGGGCCTTGGGGCTCATGGTCCCGTTGTGGTGGTTCTTGGACGCAATCTGGGCCAGGGTCATTTTCCCGTCTTCATAGGAAATACCGTGTTCATGGAAATAGCGGGTGGCGGCTAGGGCGAACTGGGAGGGTGGCGGCACTGGCGGGTTAACGTCGGCCCCGGCAGCCTCGGCAACCGCCAAGCCTGAGAAACCGGAGTCCTTGAGCTTCTCAACGCCAACGGCCAGGACAATGTCGTAGATACCGGCGGCCACGGCGTAGCAGGCGTTGCGAAAGGCGTCGGTGGCAGTGGCACAGGCATTCTCAACCCGCGTGATTGGAATGTAATCCAGCTTGAGCGCTGAGGCCAAAGGCTGGCCAGTTCGGAACGAACCCACAGTGCCCAGCCAGGCAGCCTGGACGTCTTTGCTTTCTATTCCGGCGTCCGCGAAGGCCTCGTGGGCCGCTTCCACCATTAGGTCTGAGGAACTTGAGTCCCAACGCTCGCCAAACTTACTGCAGCCCATGCCAATGACGGCAACTCGGTCTTTTATCCCGCTCATGATATTCTCCTGTGCCTTGAACGCCTGAGTTCGATTATATCTTTAATATGCTATTTGGCCTGACGCCGTGGGATCGCCTTCCAGTAATAATTGTGGATGCCGTTAACCACGCGCAGTTTACGGAAACTCATCTCCACTTGCAGCCCAATTTGAACTTCATCGATCTCCCGGTCGGTCATCATGCAGAGTGTCCGGCCACCGGGCTCAAAATCCACCACCACGATTGCCAATGGCGAGTCTACCGTGCCGGCCAGGTAATCTAACGAATAGGTGAATACGGTGCCCGGCTGGTCACTCAGTCTTATTGGCGTGAAGTCATCCAAGGCCTGACACTCAACGCAGACCCTCTGGGCGGGGTATTGCACGTAGGCGCACTGGTTGCAGGTTCCGCCGTGGAACCGGATGTTCTGCTCGCTCTCCCGCCACAACGCTGTTACTGAAGGTGATTGTGCCTGGGGCCGTCTTGATGCCGAATCAGTGAGCCAGACATCCCGCCACCTGGCGTAGGTCTCGTAGCTGTCCAGCATTACTCCTGAATCCAGATAACCGGACACACCCAAACCATGTTCGGCGTTCTTGATGGCAGTCGTGGTTTTGAACCCCAGAACATCGCTGCCGTCTCCGTAGGATACGGTTAGCAGCAATTGATCCGGCGCGCCGTTTTCCAGGGCCGATGCCAGTAGCATTAAAGGAAAGGCTGCGCCGGTGTTTCCCAACCGGCCAAACAGCGAGTCCTGGATCTGCTCCGGTTGGAAACCTAGGTGTCGCGCCAACTGTCCGTGGCGGCGGGCGTCCGGAGAATACAGGGCCAGCTTGGTCACATCTGTAACTGCCAACCCCTCTTTTTCCATAAAGCCTGAGACAGCTTCACCCAGAATTCGCTCTAGTCCTTCTTCAATGGCGAACCGGTCTTCCCAAGAGCGGACAAATTGGTCCCCGGCGCTACGCCAGGTGTCCATCATGTTTTCAGTGATGGTATAGGCACCGGCCTGCTCGGCTAATAAATCCTCGCCGGAGATGATGAACGCTGCTGCGCCGTCGCCGGAATTGCGCTCTGCCTCACCCTTGGGCGCTCCCTGGCGGCTGTCGCTGGCAATCACCAACACATTCTTGGCTGAACCGGCGGTAACTGAGTCCAACGCCGATTTCATAGCCGTGGTCCCGGCCCGTAGCACATCGGTGATATCAGCGGTGAAAATATCTCGCCTCAGGTCTAGGGCCGCGGCAATGATTGAGGCGCACTGCTTCTCAGCGTAGGGCGGGGTGGTGGTGGCGAACAACAACCCGTCTATCAGGTTGCGGTCTTGGCCGTTCAGGCAGTCGATACCGGCGGCCACGGCCATGGTGACGCTGTCTTCGTCAAAGTTGGCCACCGACCGTTGACCGGCCGACTCCCAACCGGCGGATTCAGATCCTAATCGGTACCTGGGTACGTATCCCCCAAAGGACGAGATTCCTGCCAAGATGCACCTTCTTTTTATAGCCTAAAATCGCGGCCTAAAATCACGGGTTAAATTATCGATTAAATGGTCCGGTTTTCGCCATGCTAGCAGCTTGCCGAAATTGGTGTCAACGTGCCTGGCGTTGCTGCCCGTGAAGTACCTTCACGGGCGACGGCTAGGGTCTAAGCAGGACAGGGCCTATGCTACAATCGAGACCTGCAATGTGATCGCCACGGAACGCCCGTTCTTACTCCCATGGAGACCGCTCTGCCACCGTGACAGGAGTGAACCCCCTTGATCAGAATTCCGATGTTTCGCAGATTTTTATCTGTCACCAGTTTGTCCGCAGCTTTACTGGCCATAGTCCTTTTTGTAATGGTGGCTTGCTCCGACAGCGGAAATGCTGGCAGCGCCAATAACGAGATAGACGGGCTTCCTTCTGAGTTTGCTCGGTTAACAGAGGTTTGGAAGCTCCTGAAACAGGAGCAGATCAACGGCGCAGAGCTAGACCCGACCGTGGTCAGTGACGGCGCGATTCGGGGCATGTTGAAGGCCTTGGGAGACCCTTACGCCGGGTTCTTAGACCGGGCGCAATATTCTCTGGAAAGAGAGGATATCCGAGGGTTCTTTGGTGGTATCGGCGCCGAAGTTGGCATTCGCGACGGGGAGATTTCAATTCTCGCCCCAATGCCGGATACCCCGGCTGAAGTGGCAGGCGTGAAACCCGGTGACATCATCCTGGAAGTGGATGGGGAGAGTATACGTGGCCTCAGTCTCTTGGAAGTAGTCCGGTTGATCCGAGGCGAAACGGGCACTGTGGTTACCATCTTGCTGCGCCATCTAAACAGCGCTGAACCGGTTTCAATTGAGATAGAACGGGATATAATTCAACTGGAGAGCGTCAATCTGTTGATGCAGGTGGGCCGCATTGGGCATCTGCGTCTGTCGGGCTTCACTGGCTCAACGAATGACGAATTAAAAGAAGCATTGGAGCGGTTTGAACGCTCCCAGGGTGTTGGGATAATCCTTGACCTCCGTAATAACCCAGGTGGATTGGTGTCATCAGTTGTTGATGTGACCAGTCAGTTCATTGAAGATGGTCTAGTGCTCTATCAGGTGGACGCCAAGGGCAACCGTCGCAAATGGGGCGTCAAGTCTGGCGGCAAAGCACTGGATATTCCCATGGTGGTTCTAGTGAACGAATTTAGCGCCAGCGCCAGTGAGGTATTCACGGGAGCTATCATTGATAATGACCGGGCTACGGTCATCGGCACAACAACGTTTGGGAAGGGCAGCGTCACCAACCTGTGGCCTTTGGTTGATGGCTCCGGGGTGAACTTCACCACCGCCCGTTGGTTCACTCCAAACGGCTTGTTGATTGAAGGCGAAGGCATCACCCCTGATGTCATACTTGACCCGGTAGATGCAGATGAAGACGAAGACGTGCATCTTGAACAGGCAATTGAAATATTAAAGGAACAACTCGGCCTCGGGACTTAAGCTTTACTCGGGATTTAGG
>CAVODA010000170.1:0-4130 GCA_963694265.1 Dehalococcoidia bacterium | reverse complement strand
ATGGGCATCCGCTACCTTGATGCACTGGAAGCCCTGAATCAAATTCGAGTCCGCTCCGGCCGAGGCGATTTTCGCGAGATTGACGAATTGGCTTACCAAGCTGCCCGGAAATAATATCCGCATCGATAAATTACTAAGACGCCCCAGAGGATGAACCCATGACCTGGCGTGACACATTGGAAGGATTGAAACAGGACCTGACTGAGGTTCGCGCCCAGCGTCAGCGCCGGGTTGAAGAAGAAGAGGCCGGACTCAAAAAAGAGCGTGAAGATCTTTCGCTCATGTCCAAGACCCTAGGCGTGGATGAACTGCTGGCCGAGATGAACGCCACACTGCTGGATGGCAAGGGCGAGATTCAAACCATCATTGGCTGGGAACCGGACGAAGAATCCGAATACGAAGCCGATCTTGGACTCAGTATCATTGACGAATCCTCGGAAGACGAAGACGGCGATACTGACGTGATTACCACAATCCTGTCCTGGGATGAGAGTGGCGAATTGGAGATTGCCGTTGACCTGGGTCTATCCAGCGAAGGGATTTATCTACAGATAAACGAGATTGAAATCAGGCCGGAACGTGAAGCCTTTGAACAGGGCTTGATTGTTGCATTCAAGGACGAACTAGAAATCTAGAATTTTGTCTGACAAGACTATAAATATTGTGACGCCAGGCCGGTTTAACAAACCGTGTATACAGTGGTCATTTGGGGCCGGTTTGAGCGTAATTGGGAAATTGTTTTGCCGCAAGTAGGTGTTATTATGGGAAGCGCCTCGGATGAGCCCGTGGTGCAAGATACCATAAAGGTTCTTGAGGATATGGGTATCGATTTCGAGACCCGTGTTATGTCGGCTCACCACACCCCGGAACGGGTCCATGAGTACGCTCAGACAGCCCGAGATCGAGGCATAGAAGTAATTATCGCGGCCGCTGGCGGTTCTGCTGCCCTGGCCGGTGCCATAGCGTCAATGACCACGGTGCCGGTCATTGGCATCCCGCTTACGTCCAGCGAGTTAAAAGGCATCGACGCACTGATGTCCACGGCCCAGATGCCTCCGGGCATACCCGTTGCCTGCATGGCAGTGGGGAGCTGGGGGGCCAGAAACGCTGGATACTACGCTGCTCAAATCTTGGGCTTAAAGTACGACAATATAAGGCAGGCTTATGATGACTACCGACGCGAACTCCGCGAACGGTAGACCGCATCCCGTAGTCCTCACCGACTTCGACGACACCGCCGCAACTCAGAACGTGGCGGAGATGCTGCTCAACCAGTTCGGCGACCTAGATTGGAAGGATGTGCGCCAACGGTTCCGCGACGGCCACATAAACCTGAAGGAATATCAGGAAATTACCTTCCGAAACATCAATGCCGACCGCGCAACCATGCAGTCTTACGTGAAGGAACACGCCAACCTGCGACCCTTCTTTAAAGACCTGTGGGGATTCTGCCAGTCCAATGGCATACAAATGGCAGTGGTCAGCCAGGGTTTGGATTTCTATATCCAAGCTGTGTTGGAGCGTGAAGGTGTTGGCCGGGTGCCCGTCTACGCCGTGGATACCACGTTTGAAGACGGAGAGATCTCCTATCACTACAACCACACCAACCCTGGCCATGAAGACCAGGGAAACTCCAAGGGGTTTGTGGTGCAGTCGTTCCAGCAAAAGGGCGCCTACGTGTTCTTTGCCGGTGACGGCCACTCTGACTTGGAAGCGGCTAGAGTCGCCGACGTTACCTTTGCCCACCGAAATCTGGCGACGTTCTGCGACGACGAGAAGATTGCCTACCAGCCGTTTAAAGACTTCAGAGAAATACTAGTGGCAGTCAGGAATTACTCAATGAACGGCAACGAATCAAACCGCGCGCCGCAGGGCGATGAGGCGTAACTGTGATTGACCGATATTCCAGACCTGCCATGAAGCAGGTCTGGTCAGATGAAAATAAATACCTCAAGTGGATGGAGGTAGAACTGGCCGCCTGTGAAGCATGGACCGTTGAAGGCGTTGTCCCCGAAGAAGACATGGCCAAACTGCGTGGCGCCAAGTACAACCACACCCGCATGTTGGAGATCTTCGAGACCACCCGTCACGACGTCACAGCCTTCCTGTCATCGATCACGGAATCCATGGGACTGGAAGGACGCTGGCTGCATCTGGGCCTGACCTCCAACGACATGCTGGACACCGGTTTAAACCTGCAACTGGTTGAGGCTGGCGCACTATTACAGGTTGAGATGGACCGGGCCATTGCGGCTCTGGCGGCCAAAGCAGTTGAACACAAAGACACCCTGGCCATGGGCCGAACCCACGGAGTCCATGCCGAACCCATGACCATGGGTCTCAGGATTGCCCTCTGGTGGGACGAGATGACTCGCCAGAAAGAACGCCTCGCCGACGCCATTGAAGGCCTGCGAGTAGGTATGGTTTCGGGCGCTGTGGGCACCCACGCTACCGTACCGCCATCTATTGAAGAAACGGTCTGCAAGGAGCTTGGTCTCAAGGTTGCCAAGATCACCAATCAGATTGTGCAGCGGGATCGGCACGCCCATTTTATGAGCACACTTGCTTTGATCGCGGCCTCGCTAGAAAAATTTGCCACCGAGATACGCGCACTACAGCGTACCGAGTTGCACGAGCTTGAAGAACCTTTTGGCCACGGCCAGACTGGATCGTCTTCCATGCCTCACAAGCGCAACCCGGAGTTGGCAGAGCGCATCTGCGGCCTGGCTAGATTGATCCGGGGCAACTCGATTACAGCTCTAGAAAACGTAGCCCTCTGGGGAGAGCGTGACATCAGCCACTCCTCCGCAGAGCGCATCATCATCCCAGACTCCTGCTTGGCTCTGGACTATATCCTGAGCATCTTCAGCGGCATCATGGAAGGCCTGCGAGTCTTCCCGGAACGGATGATGACTAACATTGAAAGCAGCCGTGGTCTGATCTTCAGCCAACGCGTGCTATTGGCTCTGGTGGACAAAGGACTGGCCCGCGAAGAAGCCTACAAAATCGTCCAGTCCAATGCCAGTAAAACCTGGGAAGAGAACAAAGACTTCCGGGAGCTACTACGGTCTGACGCGCAGGCTGGAGAGCACTTGTCAGGCTTAGAATTTGATGAATTATTCGACTACGCCTACTTCACCAGGTATGTAGATGTAACCTTTGCCCGGTTGGGCCTGATAGAACCGGTTGCTAAGCCAGAAAAAGCCGCAACCGCCAGCGACTAGACCTATAAAGATAACCAAGCCGGTCTCTTCGGCAAATATCCGGCAAATATTTTTAGATATAACGGCCCGTGCTGGGCGCGTGATGTGTGATGAAGGAGCCAAAATGCCATCAGAAATTTTGATGAACATCGATATGCCTAACATTCTCCACCAAGGGAAAGTTAGAGATACCTATGACCTGGGTGAGGGTCGCCTACTGATGATTGCCACCGACCGGCTATCGGCCTTTGACGTTGTACTGCCCACGGGTATCACCGACAAGGGTCAGGTGCTGAACCGTATCTCAGCATTCTGGTTCGATCTCACTAAAGACATCATCCCCAACCATTTCATCTGCCTGGCCGATTCTCCGGAAGCGGCACAGTATATCGACAAAAGCAGTATCGCCGGGAAGGTGTCCGATCAAATTGCCCGGCAAGCCATGGTGGTCAAACAAGCAGAGCGCCTGGACTTGGAATGCATCGTTCGAGGCTACATTACCGGTTCAGCCTGGTCTGAATACCGCCGACAGGGCACCGTGTCCGGCATGGACGTGGGCACTGGACTGGTAGAAGGCCAGGAATTTCCAGAGCCGCTCTTTACACCCACCACCAAGGCCGAAGAGGGCCACGACGAGAACATGTCCAAGCAGGAAGTTTTAGACATGGTGGGGGCAGACATGGCCCGACAGCTTGAGGAAGTCAGTAAGGCAGTCTTCAAAGCGGCTCACGACTTCGCAAAAACCAAGGGAATCATCTTGGCCGACACCAAAATGGAATTTGGTGTCATCAACGGCGAATTAACTTTGATTGACGAGTTATTGACCCCGGATTCCAGCCGGTTCTGGGACATCACCGGATATGCACCCGGGAAGTCTCAGCCCAACTATGACAAACAATTCGTGCGAGACTGGTTGGACGAACAGGG
>CAVODA010000169.1:0-4170 GCA_963694265.1 Dehalococcoidia bacterium | reverse complement strand
CTGACTGGCAGAATGGTCGACGCTGCGGAGGCCTTGGCCATTGGCCTGGTCAACCGAGTAGCCGACCAACCCAGAAACTTGGGTCAGATAGTCTCGGAGATAGCAGCGCAGATAACTGGCGGTAGTCCCATCGGCGCGCGATACGCCAAAGAGGCCGTTGGCAAGGGTCTGGACCTATCCTTAGACCAGGGTCTGAGACTGGAAGCCGACCTGAACGTTATACTGCAATCCACATCGGACAGGGCCGAAGGGTTAAAATCGTTCTTAGACAAACCGGGCCCTGAATTCACCGGGTCCTGATTCAACACCTTTCATTCAACAACGCTCAATAGTCACACGAGATACGCAAAGGGAATCTCTTTGAAATTAAAACTAGACCTCCACACCCACCCGTGGGAGGCTTTCAATTTTGTGCCGCCAACCGTTGAGATCGCGGAGAAGATCGTTAACCAGATCAAGTCTCAGGGCATTGATGGCATCGGTATCACCGACCATCACAATAAAGAGTGGGGCATGGAACTCCGCGAGATAGTGGAAAAGCATTTCCCCGGTCAGGTGGTCATCCTGCCCGGCTGGGAGATTGAGATTCGCCCGGAAGCCAACCCCTTTGCCGAGTACCAGGTAGCTGAATTATTCCTGCCTGACGGTGGCGGCGTGTTTCGCACGTATTGCCATCCGGGTTATTACTCGCCAGAGATACTGATTGAGCCGGATATCCACGCCATCGAGATTGACAACTACATCCACAATTGGCACATCCGCAAGGACCAGGTCTCAGAGATCGCGTCGGAGCATGATCTGATGTTGATGGCGGTAAGTGACGCCCATGCCCTGGAGAACATTGGTCTTCGTTATACAGAAGTAGATTTGGACGACCTCTACGCCAGGGCCGTCCCAGAGGCATAGTCTCTTTACCTATGTCTCATACTGGGCCTGATTCAGGCGGCTTCCAGACCCTGCTGTTTCAGGTGCACGGTGCGGTGGCCCATATCTCGTTGAACCGTCCCCAGGTGGTTAATGCCTACAACGTGCAGATGCGGGATGATTTCTCGGAAGCCCTAGCCGCAGTCCAACTGGACCCAGACATCCGAACATTGTTGATTACCGGCGAGGGACGCGGCTTTTGTGCCGGCGCCGACTTGACCGAATTTGGCACTGCGCCGTCCCAGGTGATTGCCCGGCAAGTACGCTGGGAAAGAGACGTTTGGGGGCAACTGGTAAACTTGCATAAACCAATCGTCGCTGCAGTGCACGGATACTGCATCGGTTCCGGGCTAGAGATTGCCCTGCTGTGCGACATTCGGCTGGCTGCCGCGGGCACGGTGTTTGCTCTACCAGAGGTCCAACTGGGGATGATTCCGGCTGCCGGTGGCACCCAGACTCTACCCAGGGCAATCGGCACATCGCGGGCCATGGATTTACTGCTGACGGGTCGGCGTATCGAGAGCGAAGAAGCGCTATCCATGGGCTTGATAACCCGGCTGACACCACCGGAGTCGCTCAGAGATGAAGCCTGGCGTTTGGCTGACAAATTGGCAGAATTACCGACCGATGCAGTGGCCGCGATGAAGCAGTTGCTACGCCAGGGGATGGACCTGGACCTGCCCAAAGCACTGGAGCTTGAAAGCCGTTTGGCAGCCAGGCTGACCAGCTAGATACTTCAGGAATTACGCGAGAATTTATAGATGAACACCTCTGAATTTTTGACCATTGCCGGGGCCATCGTCCCAGAACGCGCCGCAATGGTATTTGACGGCCAGACCATCACCTTTGAAGGTCTGGCAGAGCGGGTCAACCGGCTGGCCAACGGACTTTCCGAGTTGGGAGTTGGCCCTGGTGACCGGGTGGCGACCATGCAGGTAAACACCAATCAGTGCATTGAAGCCTATTTTGCGGCGGCCCAGCTTGACGCCATCTACGTGCCCATAAACTTCAGGGCCAAGACCGACGAACTGGCCCAGATGCTGGAGATTGCCTCGCCCACTTGCCTCCTGCTGGGGGAACGGTATTTACCGCTGGTCCCGGAAGGCAGTCGTTTATCTGAAGGCATCATCATCTTGGACGGAGAGGCCACCGAGAACGGCAAGAATTACGAAGAATTTCTCGCCGAGTCATCGCCCGACCAGATGCACTTCCCGGAGGCTGGCGACGAAGACACAACAGTAATCATGTTCACCGCCGGCACCACGGGCGTCCCCAAGGGCGTGATGCTGACCCATGACAGCTTTTCGTCGTACCTGCTAGCCACCGTTGAGCCAGCCGACCCAGACGTCGAAGAAAGCAATCTCATCACGGTGCCCTTCTATCACATAGCCGGACTCCAAGCCGCTTTGGCTGCGGTTTACGGCGGGCGCACGTTGGTGGTGATGCGCCAGTTCGACGCTAGCGAATGGCTAAAACTAGCCCAGGAGAACCAAGCCAATCGGGCCATGCTGGTGCCGACCATGCTGAAGCACCTGATTGAGCACCCCAATTTTGGCGACTACGACCTATCGTCGCTCAGCGTCATTACCTACGGCGCGGCCCCCATGCCCCTGGAAGTAATTCGAGACGCGATTGGGAAATTCCCCGGCGCACGGTTCATCAACGCCTTTGGCCAGACTGAGACCGCTTCCACCATCACCATGTTGCCGCCGGACGACCACGTGTTGGACGGCAGCCCGGAAGAGATCGAAACCAAGCTGAAACGCCTAACCTCGATCGGCAAGCCTCTGGACGATGTGGAAGTTAGCATCGTGGACGAAGAAGGCAAGACGGTATCGGTAGGCGAGAACGGCGAGATTGTGGCCCGAGGCTCCCGCATGATGGCCGGTTACTGGCGGGAAGAAGCCGCCACTCGTGACACGATACGCGACGGCTGGATCTACACCGGAGACCTGGGCTACCAGGACGAAGACGGCTACATATTTCTGTCGGGTCGCGCCAAGGACTTCATCAAGCGCGGCGGCGAGATGATCTCACCTGAAGAAGTGGAACAGGTGCTGCGCTCTCACCCCGAACTAGACGACGCCGCCGTGATTGGCGTGCCGGACGTGGAATGGGGTGAAGAGGTACGAGCGGTAGTCGTTGGCCAATCCGACCACGTCACCGAAGAGCAGATCATCGAATTCTGCAGGGAGCGGCTGGCCGGTTACAAGCGGCCCCGTTCCGTAATCTTTGTGGGAGAATTACCCCGCAACGTCATGGGCAAAGTACTGAAGCGGGACCTGCGAGAAGAATTTAGCCACCCGGTGGAAAACCGGGACTAAGCCGAATTTAAAATCGCTGTATCATTGATAAAAACTAAAACAGGGACTGATCACTTAGTGAGGGAGTTGGGTTACCAATGGGCATAGGAGCCAGCGAGGACATGAAGGTAGCGGTCATTGGGGCCGGTGGAGTCGGCGGTTACTTTGGCGGGTTATTGGCCCGCGCCGGACATGAAGTAACGTTTATTGCCAGGGGGCCGCATTTGCGGGCCATCCAGGATAACGGACTAAGGGTGGAGAGCCAATTAGACGGCACATTCACTGTTCCCGGCAATGCCACAAGCAATACGTCGAGCGTCGGCGAGCAAGACTTGGTGATCTTCACAGTCAAGATGTACCACAACTCGGACGCCGTCTCCGCTGTCCTTCCCCTAATCGGCCCGGAGACAGTGGTACTGACCCTGCAAAACGGCATCGATAACGGCGAGATATTAGCCGAGACCGTGGGTGAAGACCACGTCATGATCGGTTCTGCTTACATGGAAGGTCGCATTTCTGAACCGGGCGTTGTCACTCAAAACGGGCCTGGCATCGCGGCTTTCGGCGAAATGAACGTGGGCATCAGCCGCCGAGGTGAAAACCTGCTACAACGCTTCCAGGAAGCCGGTTGGCGGGTAAACCTGCACGAGAACATGCCTGGCATGCTCTGGAAAAAGTTTGCGTACATCGCCGGGTCCGCAGCCGTCTGCGCCGCTGCCAACTGCGTCTATGAAGAGATGCGCACCAAGCCGGAGACCAGACAACTGATACGCGACGCCATTGAAGAGGTACTGGCCGTTGGCAAAGCCCGCGGCGCTCCCATCATGCCCGACTCTCTTGCCTGGGCCATGGATTCTCTGGACCGCTTCCCTGGTCAGGGTCGCGCGTCAATGGCCAAAGATTTCACCGACCAGCGTCCCGTGGAGCTGGAAGGACTGACCGG
>CAVODA010000168.1:0-4171 GCA_963694265.1 Dehalococcoidia bacterium | reverse complement strand
AATCGCTCACGTAGAGATTGTCATCAGCATCTACGGCGATAACCATAGCCGGCCCAAACTCTCCGTCGGCAGATCCTCGTGAGCCCCATGATGCCAACCATTGGCCATCCGCAGTGAATTTTTGAACACGGTGGGCCGATCTCGGAAACATAAACGTTTCCTCCTCCATCAATGGCGATACCCGTTGGGCTCTGAAATTCACCCCTTTCACTCCCTTGGGAGCCCCATACAGTCAACAGCACACCGTCGGGGGAGAGTTTTTGGACTCGGTTACCTCGAAACTCTGTGACATAGACGTTGTCCGAGACGTCAATCGCGATTCCATTTGGGGATGTAAAGCTGACCTCAAAGGCTGGGTTATTGCCCCAGACGCTTTCTATTTCGTAGATGGGACTTTGGGTTTGAAGTGCACCGGTGGTAATTTTTTCGGTAGGCCGTGATGTGGGACTTGATGTAGCTCCGCAAATATAAGACGGAATGAAACCCACATCAGGTCTCTTTCCAATCAGGCGACCTTGAGCAACCAAGCGACGCTGGACTCGTATGGCCGGGTTTATAACCCGCCCGCGCTCGCCCAGACCACGCTCAATCGCCCAAGCCAACTCACTCCCGATAATAGCACGCAGCATAATTCCGGGAAAATAAAAGAGTCCTTCCAGCAGATGCTGGAAGGACTCTTGGTTTGCTAAGTAATACGGGGCTGGTTAGCGGTTTCCACCCTGGAAACGTCCGCCACTGGGGCCGCCGGGACGACCACCGCTGGATCCACCGGGGCCGGATCCGCCGGGGCCACCAGGACCTCGGCCAGGTCCGCCTGGGCCACGACCGCCTCGATCGCCGCCGCGTCCGCCGCCCCCGTCCCGTGGGGGTCCGGAATCAGGCCGTGGGGCTGGCGGGCTGTCATCGCCGAACAGGGCTTTGCGAGACAGGTTAACCCGTCCTTGGGAGTCAATCTCACGGATAATTACCGTGATTTCCTGACCCTCAGCCAATTCCTCTTCCATCTCTCCAACGTCGCCGTTGCGGATCAGACCGTCCTTGCCGGGGACCAGCTCCACGAAAGCACCGAAGTTAGTTATCCGGACCACCTTGCCGGTGAAGATGTCACCGATGGCCAGGTCACGGGTGAGGGCGTCGACCTTGGACTGGGCCTGGGCCAACATGGCGGAGTCTACGCCGCCAATGGTCACTGAGCCGTCGTCATCGACGTTGATCGTGGTGCCGGTCTCTTCGATGATGGCTCGGATTACCCGACCACCAGGTCCGATGAGTGCACCAATCTTTTCAATCTTAATCTTCATGCGGATCATCTTGGGAGCGTGTTCGCTCATTTCACCGCGGGACTCAGAGATCGCTTCGTTCATCTTGCCCATGATATGCATTCGGCCTTGGCGCGCTTGCTCCAAAGCTTCTTTCAATACCGCAGGGGTCAGGAATTGGGTCTTGACGTCCATTTGGAGGGCGTTGACACCTTCGGATGTTCCGGCGACTTTAAAGTCCATGTCGCCCAGGAAGTCTTCCAGTCCTTGAATGTCGCTCAAGATGGCATACTCGCCGTCGGTTCCGGTAATCAGACCCATGGCGATACCGGCCACTGGGGCTTTGATTGGAATGCCGGCGTCCATCAGGCTGAGGGAGCTGCCACAAACGCTACCCATTGATGTGCTTCCGTTGGAACTGAGACACTCGGAAACGATCCGGATGGCGTAGGGGAATTCGTCTTCTGAAGGGAGCACGGGCAGAATCGCCCGTTCGGCCAATGCGCCGTGTCCAATTTCTCTTCGTCCCGGTGACATTGCCCTGCGGGCTTCGCCAGTGGAGTACGAAGGGAAGTTGTAGTGGTGCATGAACCGTTTAGTGTTGTCTGGCCCAACGGTGTCCAGGGTCTGCTTCAAGGCCAGGGAACCCACTGTCACAATGGACAGCACCTGGGTCTCGCCCCTGGTGAATAGTCCTGTGCCGTGGGTGCGGGGCAGAATCCCCGTGTCGCAAGTGATGGGGCGAACCTGGTCCAACGCCCGCCCGTCGGAACGAACGTGCTGTGACAGGATACGACCCCGAACGGCCTCGCGGAAGACGGCTTTGAAACCGTCGGCGATGGCCATTTTGGAATATTCATCTTTCAGGGTTTCCGTGACCAGGGCGGAAATCTCTTTCTCGCCGTCGTCCATCTCGTACATGCCGGGATTGCCGCTAAGAAGGTCGTCCCAACGGGAGCCAACAACCTCTTTGACTTTAGCAATCACTGCATCGGCAGCGGCGGAGTCATACTCGAAAGTGGACTTGGGTTTGCCGACCTTGCCAGTCAAATCTTCAATCATGTCAATGGTAGCGGAGTTGGCTTGTTGAGCCTTGGAGATGGCTTCCAGGATGACTTCCTCGGAAACCTCGTTGGCGCCCGCTTCCACCATGAAGATGGCATCGCGGGAGCTGCTGACCACCATGCTCAAGGTGCCGTTGCTGCTCTGCTCGTAGGTTGGGTGGATGATGTACTGACCATCCAGGTAGGCGATACGGCAGGAAGCGACTGGGCCGTTGAAGGGAATCTGGGATATGGACAAGGCGGCTGATGCGCCGATCATGCCCAGTATCTCCGGTGGGTTTTCCTGATCAGAGGAAAGTACTGTCAGTGTAATCTGAACGTCGTTGTGCAGGCCTTTGGGGAACAAAGGTCGGATGGACCGGTCGGTCAACCTGGAAGCCAGGATACCGTCCTGTCCGGGGCGGCCTTCCCGGCGGAAGAAACTGCCGGGTATTTTGCCAACGGAATAAAGACGCTCTTCGTAGTCGACTGTCAGTGGTAGGAAGTCGATGTCCTCGGCTCGGGGCTTGCTGGACATCACTGCCGTGACGAGGACAATAGTCTCGCCTAAAGTGATAGTCACACTGCCGTGCGCTTGATTAGCCAATTTACCCGTCTCAATAGTAACGGTCTTGCCGTCGATCTGGCTTGAAACCGACGTGGGAATAGCTATTTGTGTAGCCATAATATGCCTAGGGCAACCTCGCAATAAATAACGTGCGCAATCGATAGATGGGGTGAGAGCTAGACGACAAACAACACCCTTAAAGGGTGTTGTTGTAAGGGGAGTTTATCGGCGTAGGCCTAGCCTGGCGATAAGTGTTTGGTAGCGGGTTACGTCTTCCGCGTTGAGGTACTTGAGGAGTCTTCGCCTCTGGGAAACCATTCCAAGAAGCCCGCGCCGTGAATGGACGTCCTTCTTGTGTTCCCGCAGGTGTTCGGTCAGGGATTTTATATTTTCTGTGAGCACGGCAACTTGGACTTCAGCGGAGCCGGTGTCCTTGTCGTTGACTTGGTATTCCTTAATTATCCGTGTTTTTGTTTCTCCGTCTAGCATCAGGTGTGTATTCGCTTCTCTCTCTTCTCTTCTTTTACGTTGTCCAGGATTATAGCATATGGCCTATCAGCGGGCAACGATGTGAGCGTGAATGGCACCGTTGCCATCGTCATACGACAATCATATGTTAGGCTTTGTTCCGCAATTAGCCAAGCCCAGTTTCAGTCTCGTTACAGAGACTCGCGGAAGGCATGAACTAATGACCAAAGACGAAATCCGAGAATCGGTCTGGTCGGCTATTGAGCAGGCCGGGGCCGCCCACACCAAGAAAGTGCACGACCGTATCCCCTTTTTCCGGGGAGCGGACGAGGCTGCCCTCCGCATTTTTGAGTTGGAAGTTTGGCAGAATGCTCGGGTGATTAAGGGCAACCCGGACAAGCCCCAGGGGCCACTGCGCCAGAGGGCTTTGGAACAGGGGAAGACGGTTTATATGGCCGTGCCCAGGCTGAAACAAGAGCGGTGCTTTGTGGAGTTGGACCCAGCCGTCATGCTCGGTTCACCAGCGGAAGCGTCAACTATTTCTGGTGCGTTTAAACACGGACGGTTGATGGACATGGCAGATATGAAGCCAGTTGACCTGGTGATCTCTGGCTCGGTGGCCGTTAACCGCATGGGCGTCAGGATTGGCAAGGGTGGTGGGTTTGCCGACTTAGAGTATGGGTTGGCAGTGGCTGCGGGCGTGGTACTGCCGGAAACACCGGTGATCGGCACCGTCCATTCCCTGCAAGTGTTGGAACAAGAATTGCCCTGGACTCACCACGACGTCTGCCTGGATTACATTGCCACGCCGGAAGAAATGATTGAATGCCACC
>CAVODA010000167.1:0-4207 GCA_963694265.1 Dehalococcoidia bacterium | reverse complement strand
GCTGCCAGAACGCCAGAACGGGTTGCTGGCCGCCATCAGGGAGCAGCGTGCGCCCTATCCAGCGGCCCTGGCCAACAAAGAATTTGGCAACGGCGTGGGCCAAGCTCTGTTTAGCAAAGGGCTGGTTGCCATGGAATGGGTGCGGGCCGACTCCGAAACTGTCGCTAGGCCTGGCCTGCCCACGGAGCGACGACAGCATACTCTGACCACCCACCAGGCAGACGCCCTCGTCCAAATACGAGCAGTGCTGGATAACCCGGCGCTAAAACCGCGCAGCTTCTTGCTCCACGGCGTAACCGGCAGTGGCAAGACTGAGGTCTATCTGAGGGCAATTGACGAAGTTGTGCGTCAGGGTCGCCAGGCCATCTTCATGGTGCCTGAGATATCTCTCACGCCCCAGACGCTGGAACGCGTTAATTCCTGGTTCCCTGGCCGTGTGGCCGTTATTCACAGTCGGCTGACGGCGCGGCAGCAGGTTGACCAGTGGTGGGACATCCGTGAGGGCAAATACGATGTGGTTGTCGGTCCGCGCAGCTCTTTGTTCGCCCCGGTGGCCAATCTGGGTCTGATTGTTATCGACGAAGAACACGAATGGACCTACAAGCAGATCGAGACACACCCTCTGTACCACGCACGCGCCTCCGCCTTGGAACTGGGCCGCCTGACTGGCTCTCCAGTGTTGATGGGCAGCGCCACCCCGGACGTTGAGACCTACTACGCCGCCACGCGAGGCCACCACACCCTGCTGGAACTGCCAGACCGGGTGAGCGCCGGGCCTGACCGGGTATCTCGGCTAGCCCAGGTTCAGGTCTGTGACATGCGCCTGGAGCTTCGTGAAGGCAACCGGAGCATCTTCAGCAGAGCATTAGCCCAGGGTCTGAAATCGTGCGTCTCTGAAGGGCATCAGGCCATTCTATTCCTGAACCGCCGGGGTGCGTCGTCTATCGTCCAGTGCCGTGATTGTGGCCACGTGGTGGAATGCCGCAGTTGCTCTGTCTCGCTGACCTATCATTCATTTACCGGAGAGACCACAACTAACCAGCGTGAGTTGCTGTGCCACCAGTGCAACCGCCGCACTAGGATGCCCACTACCTGCCCAGAGTGTCGTGGTTCGCACATACGCCAACTGGGTGCCGGTACTCAGCGAGTAGTGGAAGAGGTCAAAAAACTCTTGCCTGGCGTCAGTGTAGACCGGCTGGACGCGGACACCTCCCGCTCCGGCCAGGACACCGAAGACACCATGGCCCGGCTGACCAGCGGCGACACTCAGGTGCTGGTGGGCACCCAGATGGTGGCCAAGGGTCTTGATATTCCCAATGTGACTTTGGTTGGTGTTGTGCTGGCGGATATCGGAATGTACCTACCAGATTTCCGGGCTGGTGAGCGGGCTTTTGGGCTGCTGTGCCAGGTGGCCGGTCGTGCCGGTAGGGGCGAGGATATAGGCCAGGTCATAGTTCAGACCTATAACCCGGAGCATTACGCCATCCAAGCCGCCGCTGCCCAGGACTACCACGCCCTTTACGAGTATGAGATCGACTCACGGCGGGAGCTGGGTAATCCACCATTCAACGAGCAGATTCACTTGGTGTTTCAAGACCCCAACGACGCCCAAGCGCTGCGTCAGGCCACTGAGACCGGTAAAGCGTTGACCCAGCGGGCGCAGGCACAGGGTCTCACCGATATTGACGTGGTTGGCCCGGCGCCGGGGATTCCATCGCGCATCAGAGGGCGCTACCGCTGGCATCTGATCCTGCGTGGGCAAGGTCTGTTGCGGTTCATCGAGGGGATGGAATTTCCCCAGGGCTGCACAGTGGATGTTGACCCGGTGCATGTTTTGTAGGCTCGTAATCCAGTTAGGACGACGGTTTGGTCTTTGCCGATGCCAACCTGAACCTGTCATTCTGAGGAGTGAAGCGACGAAGAATCTTCCAATCAACACCCTGGCAGACCCTTCGCTTCATTTAGGGTGACAGATTGGTAGACCGCATCAAACCAGAAATACGCTGCAATCTATACGTAAAAAATACGCCGCCTTTACCTCACAACAGGCGTTGAATATAATAGCTAAAGTCTCGATACTGTGTTGTTGGGGCTCATTAAAGACAACCGGGAAACACAACCGGGAATAAAAACGGCCGGGCCAACTGCGACGGCCTGCAGTAGCCTGAATTTCTGCACCCGAGAGGTGGTTTCTGTGGCAATCTTGGACATGCGTCTGCTACCCGACCCAATCCTGAGAACGCAGGCGAAAAAAGTGGGAAAAGTTACGCCCCAGATTAAGACCCTGGTCGCAAACATGATTGAAACCATGCGTGACCAGCAGGGCGTGGGCTTGGCCGCCAACCAGATTGGCTCCCTTCAGAAAATTGCCGTCGTTGAAACTCCTGAGTTGGAAGAACCTCTGGTGCTGATCAACCCTGAGGTCATGAAAGCCGAGGGAGAACGAGAGGTTGTAGAAGGTTGACTAAGCGTTCCTGGCTATCGTGGTATGGTCATACGCTCGGAGAAAGTAAGGGTCAAAGCAATGGGGTTGGACGGTAAGATCTACCGGATAAACGCAGAAGAACTGCTTGCCCAGGCACTAGAACATGAAATTGACCACCTGAACGGCATCTTGTATATCGACCATCTGGTGGACCAAGATAGCCTTAAAAAGATCACCTACGGACAAGACCCCCAAGAAGATGAATTTGACGGGGAAGAGGTTGACGGGGAAGAATTTGACGACGAAGAGTTCGAAGACGAACTGGAACACGACCACGAAGTCGAAGTCGAAGAAAATGTCGAATTGGACGAAGCCGTAGCCGCTGAACTCGCCGCTCCCAAAAAAGAAGATTAAGTCGCTGGCGTTCCCGGCCTATTCTGGCTAGACCTGGGTGAATACGCACCTAAATCCTGAAACACTTGGCCCTGATGTTGTATACCCATGCTAGATAAACTTTCTGCTTGTTGCGCTGCCACCGGAGCCGACGTCTACCTAGTAGGCGGGTTCGTCCGTGACTGGCTGCTTTACAACAAGCCAGGTCATGACATCGACATAGCAGTTTCGGGAGACCCGGAGTTGGTGGCCCAAGCGATTGCTCGGGAATTTGGCGGCACGGTGATTCCCTTGGGCGCCAAACACGGAGTGATTCGAGTTGTGACTTCAGGGTTAGAAGACTCGACTCCAAACGGCTCGGACTCCGACATCCAATGGGCCGGCCACGAAACACCTGCCGAAGACCTGAAGCCGTGGACCATTGATGTGGATGGGTTCACTGGGACCATTGACGAGGATCTCAGGCGACGCGACTTTTCAGTCAATGCCATGGCCCTTCGCCTGGATGATTGGCCGTCCACGGACGGGATACTTGACCCCATGGGTGGCAGGGCTGACCTGGCTCAGAAGTCCATACGCGCCTTGAGTCCCACCGTCTTCCAAGACGACCCAGGCAGATTGCTGCGGGCCGTACGCCTAGCGGGCCAGCTTAAATTCCGCATTGAGCCTGGCACCTCCAAGCTGATTGCCGCCAACGCCGCACTGTTGGCCAAGGTCTCACCGGAGAGGGTCCGGGAAGAATTTTTGAAAATCCTCTCCCTGGACGGTGCCAAAGGGCAGATTGAAGTGCTTGACCACTTTGGCCTTTTTGAACAGGTGATTCCGGAACTTCAGAGCGCCAAAGGCGTAGAACAGCCGAAGGAGCACTACTGGGACGTTTGGGGACATACCATGCACACCGTTGAGTTTGCGGAACTGATCACCAAAGGTCACCAGAACTCGCCCCTTTATATGTGTGTGCCTTGGACTGCCGACAGCGAGGCCCATTTCAACCAGCATGCTACAGACGGACACACCCGTGGCACCCTATTGAAACTGGCTGCCCTGTTCCATGACGTTGCAAAACCCCAGACCAAATCCCTGGAAGCCAATGGACGCACCCGTTTCTTTGGCCATTCTGAACAGGGGGCAGAGGTTGCGACCAACCGTCTGGGGCAGCTTCGCGTCAGCGCTAATGGCATTGAAATGGTGGCTACGATGGTGGAACATCACCTACGCCCAACAGGCATGAAAAACGGCAGTGATTGGCCGACCAACCGGGCGATCTATCGTTACTTTAGGGATGTTGGTGAAGTGGCCGTGGATACGCTGTATCTAAGCCTGGCAGACTATTTGGCCGCATTAGGCCCCAATTTAGTGCATGAGGATTGGCTAGACCATGCTAGAATG
>CAVODA010000166.1:0-4218 GCA_963694265.1 Dehalococcoidia bacterium | reverse complement strand
TTTTAGCATTCTTGGTTAGTTGGCACGTGCCTACCAAGAGCGATTTAGGCTCGGCAAGTAGATTGCTTCTCCCCGCAGCTATTCTGAGCAAGAATGGGCGGAATTTTGCCCCACAATCATTAATATGGTAGTGTGACTGCGGTCAACGAACTTTGAGCCTGTATAAAATACGATTTACGAGCGATTTAGATGGCTGAAAAAGACATTGTTTTAGAGGTTAAAGACCTCCATACCTATTTCTTCAACCGTAGGGGAGTTACCAAAGCGGTGGACGGCGTAAGCTTCTCCGTCCGAGAGGGTGAAACCCTTGGCATAGTGGGGGAATCCGGCTGCGGCAAGACGATGACGGCTCTGTCGCTGCTCAGGTTGGTCCCCAAGCCCGCCGCACGCATCGTGTCTGGAGAGATTCTTCTGGACGGTGAAGACCTAGTCTCACTCTCTAACAACGAGATGCGACAGGTGCGCGGTCGCAAGATATCGATGATCCTGCAAGACCCGCAGACATCCCTGAACCCAGTATTCACCATTGGCAACCAGATTATTGAGGCTATTGGAGCTCAAGGCAAAATCGGCCGGAAACAGATGCTGGTCAAGGCCATGGAAGCTCTGAGGAACGTGAGAGTGGCAGCACCGGATCGTCGCCTGGACGACTACCCCCACCAGATGAGCGGTGGCATGAAACAACGGGTAATTGGCGCGATCGCCGTTTCGGCATCACCCAAAATCATCATCGCCGATGAGCCCACCACAGCCCTGGATGTAACCATTCAACTGCAATACTTGAGACTGTTGAAGGATATTCAAGCTGAGACCGGTATGGCTATCATCTTCATCACCCACGATTTTGGAATTGTGGCCCGTATGTGTGACCGAGTGGCCGTAATGTATGCCGGCAGAATTGTAGAACAGGCGGACGTAAGAGACCTGTTCAACACTCCTCGCCATCCTTACACACAAGCGCTGATGGACTCAGTGCCAAAGATGGATCGTACCGATAGACTCAAGGCGATTGAGGGACAACCACCGCCCCTTTGGGACCTGCCGGAAGGGTGCCGGTTCGCCTCCCGGTGCGGCAATGTTAAAGACATCTGCCACACTGACTACCCCGCAACGAACCTATTCGAAAATAACCATTCTGTTTCGTGTTGGATGACCCAACCGGAATGGAATAATCAGTAGCATGGAGGACTTCCTTGGCTGGAGAACTGCTACGGGCTGAAAATCTTGAGAAATACTTCCCGGTAACCAAGGGACTGGTCTTCATGAAGACCGTGGGCCACGTACGTGCCGTAGATGGAATCAATTTCAGCATCAACTCCGGGGAAACCCTGGGTTTGGTGGGCGAGTCCGGATGTGGCAAGACCACCACGTCTAAGCTGCTATTGCGTTTGGAACAACCGACCAATGGGCAGATTTTCCTAGACGGCAAAGACATCCAGACATTTTCAGGATCAGAACTCAAGGAATACCGGACACAGGTCCAAGCCGTATTCCAGGATCCTTGGTCCTCGTTAAGCCCCAGGATGAAGATTAAGGACATTATTTCTGAAGCCCTAGTGGTTAACCGGGACGTCAGCCAGAAAGATGCCTATGACCGGGTCAAAGAGGTTATGGAGCAAGTGGGGTTGGCCCCGGAACAGGCCGAGCTCTACCCCCATGAGTTCAGCGGCGGACAGAGACAGCGTGTAGCTGTTGCTAGTGCGTTGGCATCTTCTCCAAGACTCATAATCCTAGATGAGCCCGTTTCTGCCTTGGACGTATCGATTCGAGCGCAGGTTATGAACCTGTTGGTAGACCTACAGGCCGAGACTGGCGTGGCCTTCTTGCTGGTTGCCCATAACCTGGCCACGGTGCGTTACATGGCCCAGCAGACCGCTGTGATGTATCTGGGCAAGATTGTTGAGCATAGCCCGACTGAAGAGCTGTACGACAACCCACTGCATCCCTACACCAAGGCCCTATTCTCCGCAGCCCTGCCTGCCCACCCGGACGACTTGGGTGATGAAATCGTGCTGACTGGAGAAGTTCCTTCACCGATCAACCCTCCGTCGGGCTGCAACTTCCACCCACGGTGTCCGTTTGCCATGGACCGCTGCTCAGTGGAAGAACCGGTGATGAAAGACATGGGGAATAACCACCTGCTGTCCTGTCATCTATACGAGTAGACCAGGACTGGTGGACACCGGCTTCAGTTAAACGTCTAAAACTCCACGCGCGCCCTGTAATCTTCTAGTCGTCTAGTGGCGTTGATCCGCCCGTTGAAAGAATCACCGTGCGTCCAAATTCAGACAGAGAAATTGGCGTAGGGTTGAGTCTTGCGCAGATGGATGGGTAGATAATTCCGAACGATTAGGATGTCTTAGATGTGGAGGCCAAACCGCTGATACTGTTTTTATCAATGTACTCAGCGGTTGGCCAAAGCGGACTAGAGGCTAGATGCTGCGTTGCTTGGGATCTAGACGTTCTCTCAGCCAGTCTCCAGAGAGATTGAACGCCAATACCACCAACATGATCGCAATTCCGGGCGCAGTTGTTACCCACCAGGCGGTGGATACGTATTCCCGGCCGTCCGCCAACATGGAACCCCATGCAGGTGTGGGCGGCGGTATGCCAGCGCCTAGGAAGCTCAACGATGCCTCCACGATAATCACCCAGCCGACCTGGAGGGTGAGCAGAACGATTAGCGTTGGCATCACGTTTGGCAGCAGATGCCGCATCATGATTCGCCAGTCTGAAGCGCCGGAAACCCTAGCCCTGGCTATGAAGTCACGCTGCATCAGACCCAGCACTTCACCTCGAATCACACGTGCGTAACGGGCCCATAGTACCAACGAGATGGCAACAATCACGTTCATCATGCTGGGGCCAATCACCATCACCATCAGGATGGCGAACAAGATCAGCGGGAAGGCCAGCGTAATGTCTGCCATTCTCATCAGTAGAGTGTCTACTTTGCCGCCGTAGAATCCAGCTGTTAGGCCAACCAGCGTTCCAAAACCGCCGCCAATGGTCAGTGCTGCACCGGCGATAATGATTGAGACCCTGGTGCCGTAAATAATCCTTACAAGCACATCGCGGCCCAGCGGATCAGTGCCTAGGGGATGGGAGAGAGAGCCTCCATCCTGCCAGAACGGCGGAATCAGGCGGTCAGGAAGGCTGACTTTATACGCGTCATGGAACGTTATAAGGTCAGCAAAAACTGCGGCAAAAACGAATACCACAATAATGGAAAGCGGTATTATAGGCGCGCCTTTTAGGCCGCCCAACATCTTTTTCAAGATGCTTGCCTTAACCGGCTGTATTGCTGCGTTGTCTATTGCTACGGCCATATGAACTCTATAACTGGCTTTAATGTTGCATTGTCTTTTGATGCGGCCATTTCTATTGAAGCCTGATTCTGGGGTCTAGGTATGCGTAGGCAATGTCTACCATCAAGCTAGTGGTGATTACTATAGCAGCGGAAATCATTACCACCGCTTGGACCACCGGGAAGTCTCTAAACACTATCCCTTGGAATAATAAGCGTCCCATTCCCGGCCAGGCAAATACCACCTCAACCAGGATACCCAGAGTAATCAAAATGGCGATATAGATACCGCCCAAGGTTATGACGCTGATCAATGAATTTCTCAAAGCGTGTTTCCAGACCACTTTGAACTCGGTCAACCCTTTGATACGGGCCAACTTGATGTACTCGCTGTCCATGGATTCCAACAGACTGGACCGTAACAACCTGGTGATGGCCGCCACGGTGAAGAAACCCAGGCTGAAGGCGGGCATGACGTAGTGTGTTAATCCGCCCATGCCAGAACTGGGCAGCCAGCCCAATTTGACCGTAAATAACTGTATTAGCAGCATACCCAACCAGAACACGGGAATCGCTTGGCCCAATACGGCAACGCCGGTACAGAGGGTATCTATCCAGGTTCCCTTGTACACAGCTGACAATACGCCCAAGGGTAATGAAATGAGAATTACTATGATGAACGCGGCTCCAATCAACTTTATGGAGTTAGGGAGTCGGTCTGAAACCAGTTCTGAGACTGGGGTTTTGCTCCGGAGCGAATCTCCAAAGCTGCCGTGGGCGTAGTCATTGATGAACAGCCCGTATTGGACAATCAGAGGTTTATCAACCCCCATGGAATGTCGTAGGTCTTCAAGGGCTTCTATTCCGGCGTCAGGAGGCAGCATCAAAAGCGCAGGGTCTCCGGTGAGGCG
>CAVODA010000165.1:0-4228 GCA_963694265.1 Dehalococcoidia bacterium | reverse complement strand
TCCACACCCACATCCTGAACTTGATTGCTATCTTTAACCCCACTGCCGTTGCTGTGGAGCAACCCTTCATGGGCAAAGGCGAACGTGCCTTCCCAAATTCGGCGATGGCTGTTGGGCAGGCACAAGCCGCAGTGTTCATTGGCGCTGCCAGCCAGGGAATCCCCATCTACAAATACGCTCCTGCCCAGGTGAAAAGCTCCGTGGCCGACTATGGAAACGCAACCAAAGAACAGATGCGCCAAATAGTCACCGCCACCCTGGGACTGGACGAGATTCCCCCTACCGATGCTGCGGATGCCTTGGCTGTGGGCCTCTGTCATCTGATTCAGACCCAGTCCAATGTGGCTTTAGACCGCATCATCAGCCCAGGGCAAGAGCGCTGAATCTTTGACGCTCTGGCATAGCCCAAGCTTGGTTTCGTATTGAGTCTCTGGAAAACTGGGCGCGGCCCTGCCGCCTCGGATTGAACATGGACTTCGGTGCCCAGATAGGTGCCCGGATAATAGTAGGTGTGTAGATGATAGTAGGTGTGCACGGGACTCTGGAAACCACCGGCCCGGATTGGGTTCACGTCCGTGTTGGCGGGGTGACTCTGAATGTGTCCATCCCGGCAAACTCCGTGTCCGGCTTGGGGGCCATCGGTTCCCAGGTCACACTGCACACCCACCTGCGTATCCGCGACGATGAACCGGTTCTATTCGGCTTCACCGACGCTGCGTCACTGGGCTTATTTGGCATGCTGACAGCAGTCTCAGGGGTGGGACCAAGAACGGCATTGGCCTTGTTATCCAGTCTTGATCCGTCCCGACTGCAGACAGCCATTGTGACCGGAGATGTAGCAGCGTTGTCCTCTGCACAGGGCGTCGGCAACCGCACGGCCAACCGGATCATCCTGGACCTCAAGGGCAAGCTAGAAGACGCCGAATTTGCCGATGTTGGTTTCTCTGAAGGCACCGACGGCCAGGTGATTGCCGCTCTTGCCGCTCTCGGCTACTCACCTGCAGAGGCAAGAGCTGCTGCGGGCGCTCCGGCCGTCATGGCTGAGACCGAGGTGGATGACCGAATCCGCGTCGCTTTGCAACAATTCGCCACTAGAGGCTAAGACCTGAAATAGTCTGGGCTCGAATTGGCGCTACCGATGACCTCTCCCAAAAAGTGATTCCTGCCAAAATTTCTCATGCCAACCAGTGGCCCAGACGACTGGCGAGGTTTCCTGGCTTCCCCATAACCGTGGAAGGCAAGGTTGATGAGGGCTTCGGACGGACCACAGCCAAATGGCGTGAGGATGCCAGTCCTGGCAAACGAGAGCGCCTGGCCAGGCTGTGCAAGCGTCTTAAGGGTCGACCATATCTCCTACCAACTACTCCACCGCACGGCGGCAGCCCTAATCGAAGCTGAGCGGTTCAACGCCAACACGGCGGTCACGTTGATACATTCTTTCAGCGGCGATCGCGTTGGTTTCAAAGACTACCAGGTCTTCATTAGTCTGTTTGGCAAGTGGTCTAAACCCAATACCGTGACCAATGTTGGCCGCAGGAACGGAGTTCAGCTCTATACGTCATGAGTGCAGGGAGAGGCTGAATTCCTGTCAGCTTGATGCCCCTATATTCATGGACAATAGGGACGTGCGGTACTGCCAATCCCCTTATATAATAGCCAGACACTTCGTGCTGGAAAAATCGTGATAAAAGGGACTCGTTAGACGATGGCACCCTACGCTCGCGGCGAAAAATGGACCGAGGCCGGCCAAAACGTCCAAAAGACCTGGAACGCGAACATCCAGCCTGAGGGGCGCAAGTTTGAACTGGTCTCGGATTTTAATATGACCGGTGATCAACCCACTGCAGTGGCACGGTTGTCTGAGGGCGTTGAGAAAGGTCTCGCCCGCCAGACCATGCTGGGCGTCACCGGTAGCGGCAAGACCTTCAGCATGGCGAACATTGTTCAGCAAGTGCAGCGCCCGACCCTGGTCATGGCCCACAACAAGACTCTGGCCGCGCAGTTGGCCTCCGAGTTCAAAGAGTTCTTCCCTCATAACGCGGTGGAATACTTCGTTTCCTACTACGATTATTACCAGCCTGAGGCTTACGTTCCTCATTCTGATACCTACATTGAAAAAGACTCCAGCGTGAACGAAGAGCTGGATAAACTGCGGCTATCGTCCACAACCTCGCTGCTGACTCGGCGTGACGTCTTGATCGTTGCCTCGGTTTCTTGCATCTACGGTCTTGGTGACCCGAACGATTATTTCAACTTGGTTGCCCAGGTAAAGGTCGGCGAAAGCCGAAACCGCAGCCAGTTGGTACGCCAGCTCGTGGACATGCAGTACGAGCGCAACGACATGGATCTGGCTAGAGCCAAGTTCCGGATTCGCGGTGACACCCTAGAACTCGTTCCGGCCTACGAAGAAGCGGCGGTGCGCATCCAGTTCTTTGGCGACGAAGTTGAACGCATCGTCAAAGTGGACCCGCTGACTGGCGAAGTTCTTGATGACCTGAAAGAGTTCTCTATCTATCCGGCCAACCACTTCGTTACGTCCAAAGAAAAAATGGAACGGGCAGTTACCACCATCGGCGAAGAACTCATTGTGCGCCTGGCAGAACTGGAGCAGGCTGGCAAGATTCTGGAGGCAGCACGTCTGGAAAGTCGCACCCATTACGACTTGGAGATGCTCCAGGAGACCGGGTTTTGCTCGGGTGTCGAGAACTACGCTCGCCACCTGTCCCAGCGACCACCTGGCAGCGCGCCATGGACCCTGTTGGACTATTTCCCGGACGACTTCCTGATGTTTGTTGACGAGTCGCACATGACGCTGCCCCAGGTTAGGGGGATGTACAAGGGCGACATGTCCCGTAAGTCGACGCTGGTGGACTTTGGGTTCCGTCTTCCTTCAGCCATGGACAATCGGCCCCTGAACTTTGAGGAGTACGAAGAGCACATCAACCAGGTGGTCTACGTTTCGGCCACACCTGGGCCATTTGAACTGAAAAACAGCAGTTCCGTAGTTGAGCAGGTGATTCGCCCGACTGGATTGCTGGACCCCACAGTGGAAGTTAGGCCCACCGAAGGCCAGATTGACGACCTTCTTCAGGAAATCAGGCTCAGAATAGAAAAATCAGAGCGGATTCTAGTCACCACCCTTACCAAGCGTATGGCCGAGGAATTGGCTGACTATCTGTCGGAGATGGGCATCCGCAACACCTACTTACACTCAGACATTCAGACCCTGGATCGCATCGAAATACTGCGTGACCTGCGGATGGGCGTTTATGACGTGATCGTGGGCATCAACTTGCTGCGGGAAGGCTTGGACCTTCCGGAGGTCAGCTTGGTGGCCATCTTGGACGCCGATAAAGAAGGTTACCTGCGGTCTGAAACGTCAATGGTCCAGACCATTGGACGCGCCGCTCGTCACTCCAACGGCCACGTGATCATGTACGCCGACCGCATGACGGACTCCATGCGAAAAGCCATCGACGAGACCAACCGCCGTCGTTCCATCCAGGGCGACCACAACAAAGTGCACGGCATCGAACCCATGAGCATCCAGAAAGAGGTCCACGACATCACGGAGGGCATCAAGGCCATTGCTGAGAGTCGGACCCGTTACGACGTAGTGCGCAAGGAAATGTCCCGCTCTGATATGTTCAAAGTGGTGAAGGATTTGGAAGTTCAGATGAAGGAATCGGCCAGGGGCCTGCAGTTCGAGAAAGCAGCCCAGTTCCGCGACGAGATATTCGAGTTGCGCCGCCTCCTAGCTCTGGAAGAAAAAATCATCGGCCCCGGAGACCTAATGCCCGAAGACGTGTCCGCGCCAGAAGAAGAACCAGGCTAAGCGTGTTTGCCCTGGGTCAAAGTTGATGTCTAAAAGAAGAAGGGCGCGGTTTAACCGTGCCCTTCTTCTTTATAGCCTGTCAGTCTGAGGCCTCAGCCGAAGAATCTCGTAGCTGGCAATAAAGGTCTACTACCAGAGCAGCGAGACCCTTCGCTTCGGTTCAGGGTGACAGCAAGTACGGCTCGTGACAGTTGCCCCTACTCCGTAATGTTCCAACCCAGGAAATTGCAGACTGCTTGGCCCATGACCAAGTTGAGATCTGCGCGGGAGAGCCAGGGTAGTTCCTCTGTGAACAGGGTTACGCATTGTTTCCAAGAGCACGGCATGCGGGTGATGTCGGTGCCCCAGAACATGCGCTCCGGACCAAAGGCGTCAAATATTTGGTGTAGGTAG
>CAVODA010000164.1:0-4231 GCA_963694265.1 Dehalococcoidia bacterium | reverse complement strand
GCCCTGACCGAGTTCGTCTACCGCATGAACGCCTACGCCGGACCTCGGCCGCTACAGGAAAAGATCGCTCTGTTCTGGCACGGCGTTTTTGCCACCGGCCTGGCCAAGGTGCTCCACGAGAAGACCATCCTCATCCAGATAGACATGTTCCGTGACGACGGGCTGGGCAACTTCAGGGACCTGTTGCTTGGCTTGGCCAAGGACCCGGCCATGATCTTCTGGTTGGACAACAACTTCAACCACAAGGGCGCCCCCAACGAGAACTGGGGCCGGGAACTGCTGGAGTTGTTTTCCATGGGCGTGGGGATGGACGGCAAAGAGAACTACACCGAAGAGGACGTTAAAGAGGCGGCCCGGGCCTTCACCGGCTGGACCATCGACGATGACAACGTCGCCTCGCTGCCATTCGGAAAAATCCCTTGGCTGTTCCGGTACGTACCCGAAGACCACGACGACGGTGAGAAGACCTTCCAAGGGGAAACCGGCAACTTCAACGGCGAAGACATCATCGACATCATCGTGAAACAGCCGGCCACTGCCCGGTTCATATCACGCCATCTGTACAACTTCTTTGTGGCCGACGAGCCCCAGGTTCCCGCCTGGCAGCACACCTCGCCCGGCAACCCTGAACTAATCAAGATGCTGGAAGACGAGTACTTCAGTTCCAACTACAACATCAGGTCCATGCTCCGTGTACTGTTCAACTCAGACCACTTCAAGTCGCAAGAGGCCCGCTTCACCAAGGTTAAAAGCCCGGCTGAAGTGGTGGTCGGTACTCTGCACTTGCTGGGCGATTTCAAGTTCCCCAAGCGGACCATCTTTGAGACCGCCCTTGGGTGTCGCTACATGGGCCAGGACTTGCTCAACCCGCCGTCAGTTGAAGGCTGGCACACCGGTGAAGAGTGGATCGACAGCGGCAGTTTGGTGGAGCGCGTAAACTTTGTGGCCGACCAGGTTGGCAACATCAGCCAGCCCGGAGTCCGCGCCATGGTGGATGCTCTTTTGAGCCAAACCGCCGAGTTGGACCCGCTGTCGATCATTGATGGCTGCCTGGAATTGATGGGGCACGTCCAACTACACGAGAAGAACAAAGAGCACCTGGCGGCTCAGATTCGGACAATGCTCGACCAACGCAGTTCGTTTGTCGCCGGCAGCGCCGAGGACATCGAATCCGCCGAGAAGACCATTCTGCATAGTATGAAAATGATCGGCTCAACCCGAGAGTACCAGTTCGCCTAATCATTCCCGTATCCAACAACCCAGAGAATTAAATGACCACCGAGACTCAAAACCCCACATCCACCAACGGACTCTACCAATACGACAGCGTAATTGGCCTCCTTTCTCCAGCCGGACCAGGATTCAGCGGCCCGGTGTCGGTGACTGTCGGCCCTGACGGCATGCTCTACGTGGCCTGTCGAGCCAATCCCAACCAGCCGGAGGGCGTCCGAGTCTCCCGCTGCACCCGTGACGGCGAGTTCCTAGATCAGTTCGGCACCTGGGGTGACGAACTCGGCGAGTTCATCTGGATCACCGACATCGCCTTTAACCAAGCGGGTGAAGTCTACGTGGCCGACGAAAACTCCCACCGCATCAGCATCTTCGACTTGGAAAGAAATTTCTCCCGCAGATTTGGACTACAGGGCAGCGGCCCCGGTGAATTTGACCGACCATCCGGGTTGGCCTTTGGCCCCAGCGGCAACCTATACGTGGTCGACACACTCAACCACCGTGTCCAAGTCCTGACAACAGATGGCCAGTTCATTTCAGAGTGGGGCACCCTGGGTGACGGGGAAGGCCAGTTCCACATGCCTTGGGGCATCGCCATTGACCAAGCCGGGGATGTTTACATCTCTGATTGGCGCAATGACCGCGTCCAAAAATTCGACGCAGACGGCAATTTCCTGATGACTTTCGGTTCTTCCGGAGACGGAGAGGGTCAGTTCAACCGTCCCAACGGCATCACAGTGGATTCGGCTGGCGACATCTATGTCTGCGATTGGATGAATGACCGCGTCCAAGTATTTGATGCCGAGGGCAAGTTCAAAGACGTAATCATCGGCCACAGCGGCATGTCCAAATGGGCCAGAAATTTCTTGGATGCCAGCCCCGAGGTAGAAGCGAAACTAGAACTAGCTGCCCAAAACATTGAACCCAAGCGGCGTTTTTACCGTCCCGTTTCCGTCCACGTTGAAGATGACGGCAAGGTCTACGTAGCAGACTGCTACCGCCACCGAGTACAGATTTACCAGAAACTAAACTCCTAGAACACCTTTCAGATCCCCAACATTTAAGTTGGGGATACCCATCTCTGCCAGTCGTGCGCTAGGGGTACCGTCACGCCCGCTTCACATGTATAATTGCCTCGGAATTTGGAGCAATAAAATCCTCCCGCAGTTCTCTTTTGATTGAGAGATGTTGGGGGGATTTCTCCCGCCTGGCAAGTTTGTTAAACAGAGGAGCAACCAAGATATGAAAAGCAAAGTAACGGTCGTCGGCGCAGGCAACGTGGGCGCTACAACCGCTCAGAGAATTCACCAACTAGGCTACGCAGACGTAGTCTTGGTAGACGTAGTTGAAGACCTACCCCAGGGTAAGTCTCTAGACATGCTGGAGTCGGCCCCCGTCATGGGCACCGACGCCAAGATCGTGGGCAGCAACAGCTATGAGGCCACCGCCAATTCCGACGTGGTAGTCATCACCGCCGGTATCGCCCGCCGCCCCGGCATGAGCCGCGACGACCTGCTGCTGACAAACATGCGAATCACCACTTCTGTGACGGAGCAGGTGGTCAAGTACTCTCCCAACTGCGTCATCATGCCGGTAACCAACCCGCTAGACGCCATGGTTCAAAACGTTTACGAAGCCAGTGGGTTCCCCCGGAGCCGCGTGTTCGGAATGGCCGGCGTACTCGACACCGCCCGCTTCCGAACGTTCATTGCTGAAGAACTAAACGTCTCTGTGGAAGACATCCAGGCCTTCGTGTTAGGCGGCCATGGCGACGACATGGTACCCCTGGTCCGTTTCACCAACGTCGGCGGCATTCCCATCAGCGAGTTGATGGCTGAAGAGAAGATCGACCAACTGGTCAAGCGCACCCGCAGCGGCGGTGGCGAGATCGTTGAACTGCTGAAAGAGGGCAGCGCCTACTATGCTCCTTCCGCAGCCATCACCCAGATGGTCGAAGCAGTCCTCTTGGACAAGAAGCGCATCCTCCCTGCTTGCGTCTATCTTGAAGGCGAATTCGGCATCAATGGTCTCTGCGTCGGCGTTCCCGTCAAGCTTGGCGCCGGTGGCATGGAACAGGTCATGGAGATTAAACTGACCGCCGACGAACAAGCCGCGCTGAAAAGCTCTGCAGATACCGTTCAAGAACTCGTAGAAGTAATGAATAAAGCTAGGGCTGAAGGCTAATATTCAGGTATAGAATAGAATAAATAAATCTCTCGGCAGGAGGTTGGCAGATGGCCAATCGAGACGGCGCTGAACAGGAACTTTTAGAGAAAGCGCGGCGTTACCTGCCGGGAGGGAATGGCGGAAACCTTTCCCTCCCCAAGGAACTTGAGTTTCTCGCTCACCACGGCAAGGGCTCCCACGTTTATGACGTAAGCGGAAACGAGTACGTTGACTGGCTCATGGGCTCCGGGCCAATGATTTTGGGCCACGCCCACCCCGTTGTCACTGAAGCCGTAATTAAAGCGGTTGAGCTCGGCAGCACCTTCTTCACCACCAACGACAAAGCAGTGGAACTGGCCGAAGTCCTGGTGGACGCCATTCCCTGCGCCGATCAGGTGATTTTCACCACCAGCGGCACCGATGCCTGTTTCCAGGGGATGCGCGCCGCCCGGGCCTTTACCGGCAAAGAGAAGATCCTTAAGTTCGAAGGCGCCTTCCACGGCACCAGCGACTACGCCCAGATGAGCCTCACGCCGCCGGCTTCGGTCGAGTACCCCCAGTCAGTGGCAAGTACCGCCGGCATCCCCAAAGCCATCCAAGACCTGATGCTAATTGCCCCGTACAACGACTTGGCCACCACCGAAGCAATCATCAAAGCCCACCTGGATAACCTAGCGGCGGTAATCGTTGAACCGGTGCAGCGGGTGATTTCCCCAGCCCCTGGATTCTTGCAAGGGCTCCGAGATTTGACCAAGAAATACGGCGTGCTGCTGATATTTGATGAGGTTGTCACCAGTTTCCGGCTGGCTTACGGCGGTGCCCAAGAGTTCTTTGG
>CAVODA010000163.1:0-4234 GCA_963694265.1 Dehalococcoidia bacterium | reverse complement strand
CTACTTTGTTATCCACTTCCCATGATGACCAAAATGCCCGGAAAATTAATGATGTAAAATCTGACCAACCGGATAGGAGCGACTGCATTGACCTTGCCAAGTTTCGGAGACATGCAATTAAAAGCAGTGGTGTTCGACTGGGATTTGACCCTGTGGAACAGTTGGGACATCCACATGAGTCTGATGAACCAGACTGCTGAGGTACTGGGCTACCCACGTCCTGCCCCAAAGGATCTGGGCAAGGAGTATTCTCGCCCATTTATGCAACATCTGGAGTGGTTCTTCCCCGGAGACCAAGAAAAGGTGGTGGAGACCTACATGGGTTTCTACTACGCTGCCGTTTGGCAGGAACGCCGCCTCTATCCCGGAGTGTTGGAACTGCTCCAACAGCTCAAGCAAGGCGGCTACCGCACGGCAATCCTGTCTGATAAACGACAGATTTTTGGGGTGCCGGAGTTTGAATATTCAAACCTGAGTGTCGCGGTCGACCACGCCCAATTCTTTGCGGAGGGAATGGATCCCAAACCGGACCCTGGTGGTCTGCAAGATGTCATGCGGTCGTTGGGGGTGCAGCCCAGTGAATGCCTCTTTGTGGGCGATAGCCACCGGGACATAGAGTGCGCCCAGCGCGCCGGAGCCTGGAGTGGCGCTGCGTTGTGGGCATCAGTGGAGCGCGAGCGTGTGCTGGCCCTGAACCCGGAGTTCCGCTGGGAAAGGGTCAATGATATTGGGCTAACTCTTAAGTTGAACAGAGCTGGTTAGCATGACGTTGCGAAGCTAGACCCGCAACTGTGGCATCTATATAATTCGCTAGCGTATATTTTACGAGAATGAGAACAAACCTAGGAGTAATGAATGTCCACCGACACCGCAAATCAGACTGAAGCAACGTTGAACCACCATATGGAAAGCATTAGCACCAAGGATTTGGATGCCATAATGGAGGACTATTCTGATGATTCAATTCTTGTTACTCCGGATGTCTCAATAGAAGGCTTGGATGGAATTCGCGGTTTCTTCGAGACGTTTCTACCGGGGTTAACTCCAGAGATTATGGCTAATGTTTCCTTGGACCGCGCAGCGATTCACGACGAATTGGCCTATATTATTTGGAACGCAGGCGATGTCATCCCCCTTGGTACCGATACGTTTATTGTTCGGAATGGCAAGATTAAATTCCAGACATTCGCCGTCTATATGAGTAGCTAAACCCCCTACTAACTGACAAAAAAGAAGGCTCGTGATTTAATCAGGAGCCTTCTTTTTCTTTTGTGAATCTTGCCGTGTGAATTAGATTGGCAGGCCAACAGCGGCATCGTGTTGTTCATCAGCATGGTATGAACTGCGTACCAACGGGCCCGACGCCACATGCTTGAACCCCATGGCCTCCCCGGCCTTGCGGAGTTCCTCAAATTCTTCCGGATGGTAGAACCGGTCCATGGCGATATGGCGGATTGAAGGCCGCAGGTACTGGCCAATGGTCAACAAATCGCAGTCCACTTTCCGCAGGTCTGCCATCGTCTCTAGCACTTCGTCCACGGTCTCACCCATGCCAACTATGATGCCAGACTTGGTAACAGTGGCCGGGTTTATGTCCTTGCACTTGGCCAATAGTTCCAGTGACAGCTCGTAATTACCCTTGGCCCGCACCTTGGGAAATATGCGGACGGTTGATTCAATGTTGTGGTTCAGCACTGCAGGCCCGGAGTCGATGACCCGTTTCAATGCGGGCCAAGACCCCGCAAAGTCCGGTATCAGCACCTCAACCCGGCAGTCGGGGCTTGTCTCTCTGATCTTGTTGATGCAGGACGCAAAGATGTACGCGCCGCCGTCCGGTAGATCGTCACGGTTGACCGAGGTAATCACGCAGTAGCTCAGACCCATTTCCTTGACCGTCTCTGCCACGCGTCTGGGTTCTTGAAGATCCAGGCCGTTGGGACGCCCCGTGGTTACGGCGCAGTAGCGACAACTCCGGGTGCAAATCTCACCCAGAATCATGAATGTGGCTGTGCCCCGATCCCAGCACTCGCCTATGTTTGGGCAGTGTGCCTCTTCGCAGACCGTGTGGAGTTTCTGTCCCCGCATGATGTTCTGTAGTTCAAGATAACGGGGGCTGCCCGGCATCTTAACCTTCAGCCATTCTGGAAGGCGGGGTCTGATCTCCAATTTTTGAGGGCCTTGAGGCATGGGAACTCCGGTTTAAGTGTTTCTGGGCTTGTGTCGGTTGCCACTTTGGAAGTGGGGGTTATTATATCCCGGCGTTGGAAACCAGGGAAGTCACGGATATGGATTGGTGGCTACAAGAGCCGCATTGGAACTCGGTCTTTTTTCTGCTTTTCAGCCGTGATGGCGGCATCGATGTCCGCTACCGCCCGGTCGAGTTTGTCGTCTGCGTTCACTACCAAGCAGTCGAAAAGACTGGCTTGTTCCAACTCGTCTGCCGCTGTTTTTAGCCGTAATTCCATTTGAGTTGTCGACTCGGTCATGCGGTTCGACAGGCGGTTCTGTAGATCTTGGAACGAGCCGGGGATCATGAAGATGAATAACGCATCTGGGGCCATCTTCCTGACTGTGGCAGCACCTTGGACATCTATCTTCAGGATAACGTCCTTGCCAGCTTCAAGGCCGCCGGTCACCTGGCTCCGAGGGACGCCGTACCAATTGCCGTAAACCTCTGCGCACTCAACAAATTCGTTCTTGTCTTTCATAGTAAGGAAAGTGGGTTGGTCTAAGAAGATGTAATCGGTGCCGTCGGTCTCTCCGGGACGGATGGTCCTGGTGGTGGCGGTGACAACGAAGTGCCAGGGTCGGTCCAGCTTGCGGAGTTCGTTCAGCGCGGCGTCTTTACCAACTCCCGACGGCCCGGATAGGACCACCAACAGTGGAGGAGAATCGTTCTCCGGGTTATTGGGCACGCGGCTTACCTGACGTTCTCAACTAGTAGTTCCAGATGCTGCCAGAACTCCGGGTAGGAGACTGATGCATCGGCTGCGCCGTGGACGATGACTTCACCGTTGCCCAGCAACCCGGCCACTGCCATAGACATGGCCAGCCGGTGGTCGCCGTGGCTTTGGCATTCGGCCCCGTTGAGTTCGCTCTTCCCGTGGATGACCATTCCGTCTTCCCAGGATTCGATGTTTGCGCCCAAGCGGGTCATCTCTGTGACTGTGGTGTCGATGCGGTCTGTTTCTTTCACGCGGAGTTCTGCGGCATCACGAATCACAGTGTCTCCGGTGGCGAAGCAGGCGGCAACGGCCAGGATGGGCACCTCGTCCAGCATGCGGGGAATCATGTCGCCGCCAATCTCTACGCCGTGTAGGTCTGTGGAGGTGACCAGGATATCGGCCACTGGCTCTCCGCCTTCGGTCCGTTCGTCAACCAGTTTTAGGCCGTTGCCAGCTCCCATTTCCATCAGCACGTCTATGATTCCGGTCCTGCTAGGGTTGAGACCAACACCGCAGACCAGGATGCGGGCGTTTGGATGGCAGAGACCAGCCACGATCCAAAACGCTGCCGAGCTGATGTCACCGGGTACCGTGATGTCTACGGCTTCGAGTTCTGACGGATGGATCACTAAATCCAGGCCGTTTTCTTCTATCCTGCCGCCCATGGCCGTGACCATCCGTTCAGTGTGGTCACGGGAGAGCGCGGGCTGGTGAATCACCGTGTCGCCATCAGCGGAGAGGGCGGCCAGCATGATGGCTGATTTTACTTGGGCGCTGGCCATCGGCAGGTCGTATTCAATGCCTTGGAGGCTGCCGCCACGGACGATTAATGGGGCTAGCGTGTCGTTCTGGCGGCCAAGAATCTGGGCGCCCATCTGCTTTAGCGGATTCACGATGCGCTGCATGGGGCGACTTCGCAATGACCCGTCGCCGGTGATGACGGAGACAAAGGCCTGGGAGGCCAGAACCCCTGAGAGCAACCGCATGGACGTACCACTGTTTCCGGCGTCCAGGATATCTAACGGTTCTTCCAGCTGGGAGCCGCGGCCCTTTACCGTGTAGCTGCCGGGTGTTCCGGCCGGTTCGATGCTGACACCCATGGCCTGCAGACAATGCATGGTGGACATCACGTCTTCGCCGCCAGAAAGTCCCTGCACCAATGCGTCACCCTGGGCAATGGCGTTTAGAATCATGGAGCGGTGGGAGATGGATTTATCACCAGGGACGGATAAAACTCCGCCCAATGACGCAGGGCGGCGGATGGCGACGGACTGGCCCGATATATCTCC
>CAVODA010000162.1:0-4261 GCA_963694265.1 Dehalococcoidia bacterium | reverse complement strand
ATCACCGCCAGTCAGCCCGGCCAGGAAATAGAGGAACTAAATGCCAAACGTAGTGTTGGTGATAGACATGGTTAAGGGGTTCTTGGAACCAGGCCACAATCTTTATTGCGGTGACGAGTCCAGGGGCATCATCCCCAGAATCCATGAACTGCTATCCCGAGAGCAGGCCGCTGGCTCAGAGATCATCTTTATCTCTGACCATCACGACCCGGACGACTTGGAATTTAAGATGTTCCCGGTCCACTGCGTGAAGGGTACAGACGAGCCAAAGGTGATTCCAGAACTTGCTAAGTTTGTGACGGAGACCAACGTCATTCCCAAGAACCGGTACAGCGGTTTCTACAACACGCCACTTGAGTCTCTGCTGGCTGCCAGCGCCCCGGAAAAGATAATCATCTGTGGCGTCTGCACCGATATCTGCGTCATGCACACCGCCTCCGATGCCCGCAACCGGGACTACGCGGTGGAAGTGCCGTCAGACTGCGTGGCCAGCTTCAAACAGGACGCACACGAGTGGGCGCTCTCCCATCTGAAAAACACCTTGGGAGCCACTGTAATCTAAGCCAGAAACCGGATTAAGGCCGAATATAGCACGCAAGTATGACCCCCTAGAAGCTGTTTAGTAGAAGCCAGTTTTTCTTGCTATTGCTCGAAATTCCCAGGTATCATGAGCCTAACAATTTGGTTGTGACACGGTCGGGTTTACCCCCGGCTGAATGGCGAGGAAAGCGCAATGCTCTACCGCTCATCTGAGTACTCCCAATGGGACGGCACCCAGCGGATATTTGAACTCGACGCTGATCAGTTGATGGATCTTCTTTCTGAAGACATCATCAAGGACGGCGACGTGATGCAGGCTCTGCGTGACCTGCTGCGCAAGGGGCTACAAGACCGCGACGGCCAGCAGATGCCGGGCCTGCGGGAATTGATGGAGCAACTCAAGAACCAACGCCGCGAACAACTACAGCAGCACAACATGGATTCTGTGGTGGATGACCTCAAAGAACGCTTGGATGAGATTGTCCAAACAGAGCGCGAGGGCATCAAACGCCGTATGGACGAGGCTTCAGAGCAAGTTGAAGCCCACGCTGAGTCTAATAAGGGCGAGGACAAGGAACAACAAGAAGGGCTGCTTGATCTCTTAAAGAAACGCGCCGAACACAACCAAGAGAAGCTGGACGCCCTCCCGGAAGGTCTTGCCGGTCAGATCAAAGATCTAATGGAATACGACTTTATGGACCCCGACGCCCAGCAGAAATTCCAAGAACTGCTGGATACCCTGAAAAGCCAAATGTCCCAGAACATGGGCCAGCATATGATAGATCAGGTCAAGAGCATGTCGGAAGAGGATCAGGCCGCCACCCGCGACATGATGCGCGCTCTGAACGAGATGCTCCGCGACAAGATGGCCGGACAAGAACCAGACTTTGACGGCTTCATGCAAGAGTTTAGCCAGATGTTTGGCGACAACCCGCCCAAGAGTTTTGATGAACTGTTGGAGCAGTTGCAACAGCAGTTGGCCCAGATGCAGTCCATGCTGGACAGTATGTCCCCGGAAGCCCGCCGCGAGATGGAAGATGCCCTGGCCCAGGCTTTAGACCCTGCGACCCAGCGGGAGATGGCCGAGTTTGCATCATTGATGGAACAGATGATGCCCATGGACGACCTGCGCCATCAGTACCCATTCTTGGGTGACGACACCCTGACCATGGAGCAGGCCATGGACATGATGCGCGACCTTCAGGAGTTAGATCAACTGGAGCAGTCCCTTCAAGAGGCCATGCGCACCGGCAACATGGACGACATTGACCCTGAGAAGCTATCCGAGTTACTGGGCGACGACGCCCGCCAGATCTACGACGAGCTAGACAAACTTAGAAAGATGTTGCAGGACTCGGGTTACATCACTGGCGACGACAAGATGGACCTAACGGCGCGGGGCATCCGTCGCATCGGCCAAAAGGCGCTAAAAGAAGTCTTCGCGCACCTGAAGAAAGACCGCATGGGCAACCATCAGATGGACGACCGTGGTGCCAATGGCGATCTTCTAGGCGAGACCAAGCCCTACGAGTTTGGCGACCCCTTCCAGGTCGATCTCCAGGCAACCGTCAAGAATGCGGTGCTGCGAGGCGGTCCTCAGGTACCAGTGCGACTGAAAGCAGAAGACTTTGAGGTCTTCCGAAACGAGCACATGACGCGGTCATCAACGGTGCTGCTGTTGGATCAAAGCCGGTCAATGGGCCTGTTCAACAACTGGCAGGCAGCCAAGAAAGTCACTCTGGCCCTGATGGCCTTGATGCGCAGTCAATATCCCAGAGACAGCCTCCATATCGTCGGGTTTTCCGACTACGCCCGTGAGATCAAAGAAGAGGAAATGGCCAAGTGTACCTGGAACGCCTGGGTGTCTGGGACGAACTTACACCATGCCCTGATGCTATCCCGAAAACTGCTATCCAAAGAGAAGGGTGGCACCCGGCAAATACTGGTGGTGACGGACGGCGAGCCTACCGCTCACCTGGAAGGCGACCAGGCATTCTTTGCCTACCCGCCTAGTCACCGCACAGAGTTGGAGACCTTGAAAGAGGTTCGTAAATGTACCCAAGAAGATATTGTGATCAACACGTTCATGCTGGAAAACAACTACCAGCTGGTCAACTTTGTGGAGCGCATGACCCGAATCAATAGCGGTCGGGCCTTCTACAGCAGTGCCGACAATTTGGGTGAATACCTGCTGGTGGACTACGTGACCAATCGTCGTAAACGGGTCTCCGCCTAGGCAAAAATTTAGAAATACTGGTTCCTAAATTTAGAGCGCACCCCCTACTTCGGAAGTGTTCTCTCTGTTAAGATAAATGGACAATTGAATAAACAAACGGGTCGTGCGGCCAGTCTGAATCAGACGTGGTCACACTTTTAAGACGGTCCAGAGAGGCTGGCAAAGTAGAGCGTCCCAAACTCCGCACAGTGCATCATTGCAACTCTTGCGTGAGTGCTCGTACCCTTGCCATCCGTTGGTAAGGGTTTTTTTATTGGCCAACAGGTCAAAAAACCCGCTAGGTAAGTAGATGCAAGAAAGACAAATTATGAATCAAGAGGATGTGCGGCGCGCCCTAACCAGGGTGGCCCACGAGATTCTTGAACACAACCGAGGCGCTGAAGACCTGGTAATCGTGGGTATCCACACCAGAGGGGTGCATCTGGCCCGCCGCATCGCCGCCAGCCTGGTGGAGTTTGAGGGCATTGAAGTACCAGTAGCGACTCTGGACGTAAGCCTCTACCGGGATGACCTCGGCGTCCGCAGCCAGGCCCAGACCAGGGTACAACCCACCGACATTCCATCTGGCATCCAGGGCAAACGTGTGGTGCTGGTGGATGACGTCCTTTACACCGGACGCACCATCCGTGCTGCCATGGACGCGCTGGTCGACTTTGGCCGACCCCAACAGATTCAACTGGCCATTCTGCTTGACCGAGGCCACCGCGAATTGCCAATCAGGGCTGATTACGTTGGCCAAAACCTGCCCACATCCATCAGCGAGCGGGTGAAAGTCCGCCTGGTGGAAACCGATGGCACCGATGAAGTGGCCTTGGTATTTGAAGACATCTACGCCGAAGATTCAGAACCGGAATTAGAGCCGGGTGAATAGCGCGATTATCCCTGGTCAATACATCATAGCAATTTTATATATGGAGAGAATTAGGAATTACTGATATGAGCCTCTCCCGAACCATAGACACACCAGATATTGAGGGTTCGCTGACCTCAGAGCCAAAGCCCCGTAAACATGTTTTAGACTTGGACGATTTCTCCCAAGAAGAAATCTCCGCCGTCTTGGACTCCGCTCGCAGCATGAAAGAAGTGCTGGGCAGGGACATCAAAAAAGTCCCGGCGCTGCGCGGAAAAGTAGTGGTGACGCTGTTCTACGAAGCCAGCACCCGCACCAGGATTTCCTTTGAAGAAGCGGGCAAGGTGCTGAGCGCCGACGTTATAAACATGTCGTCATCCGGCAGTAGCACCGAGAAAGGGGAGTCGCTCCTCAACACCGGCCTCACAATTCAGGCAATGGGCGTGGACACCATCGTGATACGCCACCCCCACTCGGGTGCGCCCTATCTGCTGGCACAGAACTTAGACAAAGTCAGCATCATTAACGCCGGTGACGGGCTGCACGCCCACCCCACCCAGGCCCTATTGGACCTGTACACCGTTCAGGACAAGCTGGGCAGCATGGAAGGGCGCAAAGTAGTAATCGTCGGTGAC
>CAVODA010000161.1:0-4288 GCA_963694265.1 Dehalococcoidia bacterium | reverse complement strand
CTGCGCATGGTCATCAGGCGACAGACCTGGGCCTCAGTCCACAACTCGGCAAGCTTGTCGCGCACTGCCGGGTTTTCGGCCGGAGAATATCCGTTGAAGTCGTTTTCTTTGACCCAGTTGACGATATCTTCGTCGCGGCGAACCGAGATCAAGTACCGACTGGCACCAACTCGGTCCAAGTTCAGGCCCATGGCGCCCACGTACCAGCCACCATTTTCTTCACCCAGCATGGATGATGCCGGGATTCGAACATTCTCGAAGAACGTCTCATTGGTGCGGGGCATTCCATAGGTGGTGCCGGGAGGGGCGGGGGGATCACTCTGGATGGTCCAGAGCGGGCGAACGGTGATCCCTGGAGTGTCCATGGGAACCAGGAAGATTGAAATTCCGCGGTGCCTGGGCGCGTCCGGGTCAGTACGACACATCATGTAGATGTGGGACGCGTAATGGGCCGCAGATGTATACATCTTCTGACCGTTAATGACAAAGTCATCTCCGTCACGGACGGCCCGGCATTGCAGTCCGGCCAAGTCAGCGCCGGCCTGAGGCTCCGTGAATCCCAGGGCGAAGATAATCTCGCCGCGGATCATTCCGGGGATGAAATACTCTTTCTGCTCTTCGGTGCCGGCGGCTAAGATGGCCGGCGCTCCGCTGCCGGCGCCGCCCACAGCGATGCCCCGGCGCATGAACTCTTCTTCTACAATATATTGGTCAATACGACTGCCGCTCTGGCCGCCGTATTCTTTGGGCCAGCTAATGCCGATCCAGCCCTTATCCGCGACTTTTTTAACCAGTTCGCGGTACTGAGGGCCACGGCCCCCTTCTTCTCCACCTTCCATCTCGTCGAGCAGGCTCTGATTGACGTTCTCGTCGATGAAGGTCCCTATCTGTTGACGAAGGTCTTGTTGATCAGATGTGTAACCAAAATCCATTTTATGACTCTCCAATTATGCGTAAAAACTGGGCCTGGCAAACCGGCAAAGGCCCCTCAGATTCACGCCCTGCCATTTTCCTGTGCTGCGGAATCTGTGTCAAGTGAATCCACGGAATCACAGCCCGGACTTTGTCCGTCGTATTATCTAATTTGCCTGGTTTTTTAATTAACTAGAAGCCAACTCTAGCAATATCGGGTTAAGTTGTTCCATCAAGGGCGGCAAGAACTCTTCCCAGGTGCCAACGATGCCAAAGTCAGACGACCGGAACATCACCGCCCGTCGGTTCTGGTTGATGGCAATGATCACCCCGGACCGTTGCAGGCCTACAGTGTGGTTGAAAGCACCTTTGATACCCACCGAGATATAAACCATGGGCGCGATGGTGCGGCCACTGATTCCCACCTGTAGCTGCTGGGCCAGCCAACCTTCATGGACAACGTCCCTGGTGGTGGCGACGCTGGCCCCGATGGACCGGGCCATATCTTGAATCTTGGCAGTGTTCTCCGCAGAACCCACTCCCATGCCAATACCCAGTACCACCGATGCGTTGGCCAGTAAGATGCCTTCCTGGTCTTCTTGGAACTCTTCTTTCAACAACCGGATATCCGCGCCACTAAAGGGGACAGCGGAGATTTCTTCGACGATGGCTGTTGCGCCTGGTTCTGGCGCTGCCGGGGTGAGCAGGCCTGGACGCAGTGTGACCAGGTTGGGCAACGTTTTAGACATGATTGGCGCAACCACGTTTCCGCCCAGTGCGGGTTTCAGTTGCACCAACCGTCCCTCGGAGTCTATCTCCAGGTCGATGGCGTCACCGGTGAGTCCCAGCTCAAGTTGAGCGGCCAACCGTGACGCCAGATCACCGCCGTCAGCAGTGGAGGCAAATAGCACGGCGTAGGGCATCTCTTTAGAAACGGCCGCATTGAATGAGGCGCTCACGGCCAGACCGTAAACCGGTCCCAACTGAGCATTGTCCAAGACCAGCACCCGGTCTGCTCCGTAGGAGGCCAACTCGGCGATCGTCGATTCTTGTTGTGGCGCGATTAGCACTGCCACAACCTCGCTCTTGGTGAAGTCGGTCAATTCGCGGGCTTTGCCTAACAACTCAAATGTGACAGGGGCCAGACCCTTGCTAGTGTTTTCCGCCACCACCCAGATGCTTTTGTCCCTGACTCCGGGATACCGAGTCAACGGGCCGGTGCTCCGTCCAGAACCGGATTCAGATTCGGCGGCCAGTTCTGATAATCGTTGTCGTAGAGAGTCAGCCACCTGCTTTGCTGCGTCTTCCGGAGTGGCCTCTTCCAGCAAGACTCCGAGTCGGTTTGGCTCCACCAATCGAATCTCATCCACCCAGGTCGGCGAGCCTTCAGCCCCAAACTGCGTCAAATCACCGGACAGATCAGCGCAGGTCAATTCTTCGGACGGGATACCCTCAGCCCGCTCCATTTGTTCTTTATCGGGATACAGCTCCGGAGCCACGCCCTCGGTTACGCAGACGACGACCGGCAGGTCACACCACAGAGTCTGAGAGCCTTCATCAGTCATCCGCTCAACGACAACCGACTTTCCGTCTTGACTTAAATCCAACTTTCTAACGTGGCTGATGTGGGGCAACCCCATGATCTGGGCGATCTCAGGGCCAACCTGGCCCGTCTCGCCGTCGGTGCTATTGCGACCGCAGATAATCAAGTCAGGCTGCTCCCGCTGCAGGACGAGAGATAGCGCCCTAGAGGTGGCCAGGGTATCGGAGCCAGCCAGCGCCCGGTCTGACAGCAGTACAGCGCGGTCAGCGCCCAGGGCCACACAGTTGGTCAACCCTTCGCTGGCCGCCGGAGGTCCCATGGAGATAACCACAACCTCATCTTCGGGGGCGTTCTTCAGTTCAACCGCCCGGACCAGCCCCAACAGGTCAAACGGGTTGACCTCCGATGGCACACCGTCTCGGATGATCGTCTTGGTTTCATAGTCGAATTTGATACGTGCAATCACGGGCACGTATTTCATACATACGGCAGTTTTCATTTATATATAGACCCTATTTAAATAATCTAATCACTATCGGATACGTTAATGCCCAAAGCCTCTTCTCGGACTTGAGAGGTCAATCGCTCCAGTTTTCCGCTGAGACCGACTGGGAAGCGCGGCGGGTTTTTCAGCACCTTGAACCGGTCATCCAGGGCCGCAAAGTCCTCTTGGAATCTAGCCCTGATCTCTTCCAGTGTGGCCGCGGGCTTGGTCCTTATGCCGTCTTTCATGAATTCTTCCAGCAGCGGCAGTCCACCTGGTAGCGCCTCGTCTTCCAGGGCAATGATGTCTCTGGCAAACATACCGTTCATGCCTTTGGTCCGGTACACCTGCTTGCCACCGGGAAGGGATACCTTATCCGGGCTAAGTTTCATTACTGGCCGACCGTTAAAGGAGACCAGTTTGTAGGCCATATCTGACCAGGGGGCATCAGCGGACACTCCGGCTTTGGTGCCGACGCCAAATAAGTCGATGGGCGCGCCGTCTTTAACCAGGGTCTCTAGTTCGTATTCGTCCAATCCGCCGCTGGCCAAAATCTTAACGTAGTCTAGGCCTGAATCGTCCAGGATCTTACGCACCTTGCGACTCAATTCGTTGAAGTTCCCCGAGTCCAAACGCACGGCAACCAGCTTATGGCCGGCGGTTTCTAACTCCTTGGCAACCTGGACCGCGTTCCAGGCCCCGGCGATGGTGTCGTAGGTATCAACCAACAGCACTGTCCGGTCTCGGAACGACTCAGCGTAGGCCCTGAATGCTTCCAGTTCTGAAGCAAAGCTGGAGATGAACGAATGGGCCATGGTGCCAACGGGGGGCATGCCGTAGAGGCTTGCTGCCAGTACGTTGCTGGTGGAACTGAACCCGGCAATGTAGCTGGCACGGGCCATCTTCAAAGCAGCGTCTGTACCTTGGGTGCGACGCGACGCAAAATCTGCGATGCCACGTCCCTGGGCAGCCCAGACGCAGCGCGCCGCCTTGGTGGCCAAAATAGTCTGGAGATTGACCTGGTTGATGATGAAGGTCTCCACCAGTTGGGCTTCTATCAATGGAGCAGTGATTTCCACAGCCGGTTCATCGGTGAAAAATAGCCGACCTTCCGGAATGGCCCTAACGCTGCCGGTGAAACGGACACCTTTGAGGTATTGCAGGAAATCGTCGGAGAAGATGCCGGTGATTCGCAGGTAATCGATGGCTTGGTCACTGAAGCTTAGATTGTTGAGAAAGTTTAGTACGTCATCAAGTCCGGCCGACACAAAGTAACCACGGTTCAGCGGGTAGGTGCGGGTAAACAGGCTGAAAGTGGCTGTGGCCGTCATCCCCTGGCGCAAGAACGC